>JBDRLK010000565.1:0-8572 GCA_043813155.1 Pseudomonadota bacterium
GCATGGCGATCCCGACCGTCGTGTAACTTCCGGGATTGTAAAAATCGCCGTTGGTCGCGGCCTGGGCGCCCACGAGGCTGCCGAAGCTCGAAGCCGTTCGGCCGCGCTCGTCCCATGCCGTGGCGCGGATAGAAACCCCGGCAGCGCACAGGTCGACGAGCAGGGCATTGATGTTCTGGTTCGCGGTCCGGCGGTGCAGGTGCAGGACGCCGGTGTACGGCGTGGACCAGGCGTCGTCGGCCCGAACATGCCCTGCAGGCGCAAGGATCAAAGCGGCTGCAAGGAAGATGCAAAGCTTGCCGCGCATGGTTACAGACCTTAACATAAAAAAGTTGATGGCTCCATCCTACATTACATGCCCGCCATGGCGCACCCGCACCCGCCGCCCGCGCCGATGGCGCTTTCCCCGCCGTCCGTCTCCGTCCCTGCGTCGGCTTCATCCGCCGTCCCCCCGTCGCCCACCCTGACCTCCAGCATGATCTGCGGCTCCGGGCACCTGAGCAGCTCGCCGTCCGGCCCCATCAGCCTGAACCCTTCCACGATCTGCTCACCGTCGGCTTCGGGCGCCTCGATCTCGAACGCAAAAATCCCGGTCTCGCCCGGCCCCACGTCCCCGTCCAGCCGCACCGCAACATCCCACGAGGCCCAGATCCCTTCCGCGTACAGCCTGCTCGTCCCGCCATCCAGGGCCGCAAGCGAGGCGAGCCACACCCCGGAAGCCGGCCAGGTCCCGTTCCCCACGTTCAGGAACTCCACCCACACGCCGGCGCTTTGGCCGGCTTCCAGGTTGCGCGGGTAGGAAAAATCGTTCAGCCGCGCGGCATAAGGCGGCGGCGGCTCTCCCATCTCCCCGGGATCGCCCTCGTCCGCATCGCCGTCGCAGTCATTGTCCAGGGCATCGCACAGCTCATCGAAAGGATCGTGCAGCCGCTCGCAGGCCAGCCAGCCTTCGACGCACCGCACCCTTCCCCCGGCGCAGATCCCCGGCTCGCCCGTGTCGCAAGCGCGGCTCCCGCCGTCCGGGTCCGGGCCGTCACAGGCGCTCCAGCTCCCCCACTGGCAGTCGCTGCCGCACCTTCGCGACCGGGTCCCGCAATCGCCGCAGTCCCCTGCCTGCGCCTCGCCCGGCGCGCACGCCGGCGGCGGGCAGGCGGACCATGCGCCCCAGGTGCAATCGGACCTGCAGGTGCGCGTCTGCGTGCCGCAGGGGTCGCAGCCCCGTGTCTCGGTCTCGCCCGCCGTGCACTGGTAGGACGCCCAGCCCTCGTCGTAATGGCCGAGTGTCGCGACCCATCGCAGCTGGCGGTCGGGGCCGATCGTGGACTCGGAGGAGATGACGACATCCAGGCTCCCGAACCCGGTCAGGCCCAGCCGCAGGTCGTTGTAGTGATACGCAAGAAGCCTGCTCCCGCCTTCCCAGGCGGGCTCGACGACAACCTGCAGCGGGCTCGTCCCGGACGGGCCCATGGTCCAGGTCGCGTCGCAATCGCCTATGGCAATGAAACGGTCGTTGTCATCCGTCACGGTGTCGCCGTCCCAGTCAGGACAGTTGAAGCCCTCCGTTCCCGGGGCAAAGAGGTCGCATGTGCTTCCGCTGCACCTGGCGTCGCCGTGCGTGGCCACACCGCAGCCTCCCGAGGTCTTGAACACATGAAAGCTCCTCGCGCGAACCTCGTCCGCGCTGCATGTGCCGAACGTCGGGCAGGCGCGGCTGAGAAGGAGCAGGAGCCCGCCGGCGTGAAACTTCAGGTGAGTCGTTGCCGTGGCTCCCAGGGCCGTGTGGACCTGGAAAAGGTTGGGGTATATGTAATAAGCGGTGTAGAACTGAAGGTTGCTCGTACCATGGGGAGGGTCCGGGTCCGTGTACGTCATGGAGCCCGTGGCCGGGTGCACGAGCCTGGTCGAAAACGCCGCCACCACGTTGTCGACGTTATTGGTGACAGCAACGCCCTCGGGTGGAGCCGCCGGATAGGTGTAGAAATCGCCGGGATTGGTGCGCCAGATCTCGACATGCAGGCCCTTGTAGCCGTGGGGAGAAATGTTCCCCGGTCCGTAAAAGCCCTGGACCACCTGCACGATGCTCTTGAGCGCTCCGCCGTAACCCGGCTCGGTCCAGTGAGGCGACGGCGCGCCGCGCTCGTTGACGGGCCACAGGCCCCTGAGGATGCCCGGCGCCGTGGTCCGGTCGATCCACACGACCCACTGGTTGTTGGCCAGGTATACATCGGAGGACGGAAGCAGCGAAAGATGGGCGGCGTCCGTGTTGGAGAGGATATTGTTGATGGCACCGACCCCGGCATTGGAGCAGTTATAGACGGTGTAGGTTCCGAGGGCCGGGTTGTCCCGGAGATGAAACGTTTCCTGCCTGCACGTTCCCGCGGACGGCATCCGGCAGATGCCCCCGGCCGGGAAGTCGGGCAGGGCCCTGCCCGCCGCTGCAAGGATGAGAACTGCGGCCAGGCACGCGGCAACCCTTACACTGATGCCTTGCTTTCTCATGTTCCCCCGATGTGGCGGCGAATAGACGCGCTTCGCAGTCAAACGCCGACGTTCTCGTGGTTCAAGAGCAGTATAACCAATTAATGTATGGAATCAAATGGAAAAACCAGATTTCATGGCCCCGCATTGGCAAAACCCCGACCTTCGTGAGCCGGTTTACATCGTTATCAGCTTCAGGCCGATCTCGTCGTTCATCTCGCGCGTGAGCGCCATGCCCGCCCCTGCAAGAAAAATCTCGCCGGTCACGGCGATCTTCCCGCCGAACAGGTGCCCGCCCGTGACCGTGAAGTCCCGCGCCCCCAGGGTCACGTGGGCATGCATGAAGGCCCTGCCGTCGACCCTCGTGATGTTTCCCGCCAGGGAAATAAGCTCGTAGATGCCCTCGAGCCTGCGCTTCAGGTACTGCCTGGCCGCCAGGTCGTAAAACCCTATCTCCACGTCCTCGATCGCGCCGATGCCCGAGACGGCCGCGCTCCTGATGCCGGCCTCGTCGCAGTAGGCCGTGATCGAGGCAGCCACGTCCTCACCCCTGTCGAGCCTAAGGAAATGCAGATCGCCCCTGGTTGTGCTCTCCATGGCATCCTCCGTTACAGTCCCCTGCGGGGTAGGGGCGCCTTCAGGCGCCCGTTTGAAAAGGCGAGCTTCCCGGGCCCTATTCGAGCACGTAAAGCTCCCTTTCGACGAAGTGGGCCGCGAGCTGCTCGTGCATGTCATGGGTCCTCCACCTGGGGGGCTCGACGAACCGGTCGAAAGCCGCGAGGTTCTTTGTGAGGTCCTTGTCCTCCGAGCAGTTGACCACCAGGTCCCGCCCCAGGGCCTGGACCTTTGCCATGCTGCCCGCAAGGTAGGACTTGCACAGGAGCAGCGGGATTTTCGCCTTTTCCTCGCCCTTGTCCTCGATCAGCTGCGCCGTCCTGGCCGTCGAGCTGTCGCAGGCATAGGCTTCCATGACCATGTCCGCAGCGGCGAGCATGGCCATCTGCGTCTGTCCCTTCTTGTGCTCCATCATGTCCATCATGTGCGCCGAGTTGGACAGGTTGAGCGCAAAGAGGACCCCGAGCTTCATCCTGTCCACCATGGTGGCTTCCGCGGAAAGGCAGATCTCCCTGTTCTCCGGCATCCTTGAGGCGTCCTTGATCATCCCGTCGATCTCGCCAAGATAGTCGCCCAGCGGGAACTTGCCCTTGAACATCCTCTTCATCATGGTCCCGGGAATGAGCATCCGGTTGATTTCATTGGTCCCTTCGAAGATGCGGTTGATGCGCGAATCCCTGTACCCCCTCTCGACGACAAACTCGCGGATGTAGCCGTACCCGCCGTGAATCTGAACGCCCTCGTCCGCGCAGAAATCGAGGCACTCGGAACCGTACACCTTCATGATGGACTGCTCGACCGCATAGTCCTCGATGGCCGCGATGACTTTCTTTTCCGCGCCGTCGGCCGACTTGTCGATGAGCTCGATGGCCGAGTCCATGAGGCCCGCCGTGCGGTACGTCATGCTTTCGGCTGCATAGATGTTCACGGCCATGGCCGCGATCTTTCCCCTCATGGCGCCGAACGAGGATATGGGGCGCTTGAACTGGACCCTCTCGTTGGCGTACTTTACCGATTCGCGCAGGATGCTCTTGGCCGCCCCCACGCACCCCGCGCCCAGCTTGAACCGGCCCACGTTGAGAATGTTGAAGGCGACCTTGTGCCCCTTGCCGACCTCGCCCAGGACGTTTTCCACCGGCACCTTGCAGTCCTCGAGCACGATTGTCCTGGTGGACGAGCCGAGGATCCCCATCTTGTGCTCTTCCGCGCCCGTGCTCAGCCCGGGCGTGTCCATGTCCACGATAAAGGCCGTGAACTTGTCGCCGTCCACCTTGGCGAAAACCGTGCACACGTCGGCGAACCCCGCGTTGGTGATGAACATCTTCTCGCCATTGAGCGTGTAATTTTTGCCGTCCTCGTCCAGGACCGCCTTGGTCTTCGCGCCCAGGGCGTCGCTGCCGCTGCCCGCCTCGGTCAGGGCGTAGCACCCGAGCAGCTCGCCCGAGCCAAGCCCGGGAAGGTACTTGCGCTTCTGCTCCTCGGTGCCGAAATACACGATGGGCAGCGTCCCGATTCCCGTGTGCGTCAGGATGGCCACGGCGAACGACCCCGAGGGGACCATGATCTCGGTGGCATACATGCTCGTGGCCTTGTCCATGCCCATGCCGTCGTACTTTTCGGGAACATCCAGGGACAGGAAGCCCAGCTCCCCCGCCTTCTTGACGTATTCGACAAGGACCCCCTCCTTCTTCGCGTCGATATCCTCCATGATGGGCATAATCTCGTTTTCGATGAACCGTCCCACCTCCTCCCCTATCTGTTTCTGCTCGTCCGTGAAATACTCCGGCATGAAAAGCTTTGTTTTGCCGCACGGCTCCATGAAAAAATTGAGCCCCGGCGCCCTGTATTCATCGTATGACATTTTTTGCCTCCATAAGGTGTGAAGATTACTTTTTTTATATACCGCCCCCAGCCGGAAAATGCAAGGAAAAAATGAATGGTCGTTCATTTTTCTTGCCGTCGCACATCGGCAATTTTCAAGGAAGCTTAAAAAAACCGTTTACTTTTTTATTTGCAGTGGATAATATGACCAATAAGGAGGAGCATCATGAAATCACGCATTCCATCCCTGGGAGCAGCGTTGTTCGCACTCTCGCTTTGCCTTTATTCGCCCGAAGCCCGCAGCGAGCAAACCATTGATTACTACATTTACGACCTCATCCTGGTCGTGGACCATGACAGGGTCGGCTCGGACCAGCAGGTTTTCGACGCCTACGGAATGGCGCTTCACCTGGCCAACATGGGCATCGTCGTCGACTGGTGGATCGCCAGGGACAAGGCCTATGAAGGCGTTGATTTCGGAACGGACACGGATGACGCCCCCGACCCTCTGACGGCCGGGGCCGACGGGACCGTTGAATACAGGGAGTACCGCGCCGGCCCGTTCGTCATCAGGGACCCGAACAGGACCACGGGGGACTACAACGAGGCATGGGACGCGATCAACGAGCTCCGGGCCAGGTTCGGCTTCGACCCGCTCATCCACGAGATCCGGAGCGACCCGTCCACGGACAGGCTCAACCTGGGCTTCCTCACGTTCATGCCGAGGATTTCGTACTCGAACAACGCCGGCATCGCGGACGACGAGATCGTCCTGGCGCAGATCCCGGGCGTTCACGTGCTCTCCCCCGGAGCTATCGACGAATCCGGAACGGTCGCGGGCGGCGCCATGTTCACGGGAAGCGACGCTGACCCCTGCGGCAGGAAGGTGAAATACGACGTGTTCATCCAGGACCACGCCGACTACGGGGGCGATGACCCCGACACGGTCCGGGCCGCGGCCGAGCTCGACACGTTCCTGCGCCGGGGAACGACGAACATCTTTGAATGCAACAGCGCCACCATCGAGGAGCACGTGCGATGGCTGACGGTTCCCCCCAACCCGCTGGCCGAAGGCACGGCCTCTTCCGAAAACTATTCGCTGGTCGCGGATTTCGCCGACCATCCCTTTGCCCAGACCATGGGAAACGTCCCGATCAAGAACGGAGCGTTCCAGCTCTGGGACCATGTGGACAATAACTTCCGCGACACGGCGGAGCACATCTTCTACGACGCCGTCTCAGGGGATTACGGCTACATGCTGGGACAGGTCGATGGAGGCAAGTTCTTCTTTGCCGGCGGCCACAAAAGAGAGGTCGTGGAGGACCGGCGGATCATCCTCAACGCGATACTCTACGAGGTTGTTTCGCCCTCTTTCCGCCACGGCTTCTGGCCCGCCCTTTTCAGGGAGGACATACTCGAAAGAAAGTTCGTGGAGATCGGGATCAAGGGCGGCGCGACGGCCCTCAACACGGTCATCCTGGATGCGCTCGAGCCCGAGGTGACGTTCGTCCCCGACTCCGTGGTCATTCATGTTCCGGGGGGCTCCTGGTCCTTCGACGACCCGACGAACACGCTGACCTTTACCATCGGGACCGTCGATCCCCAGGACTACCCGGACAGGATCATCGCCTACTATGAAATCGAAACCCTCTACGCGGACCCGGGCAAGGTACAGATCCTTTCATCCGAGTACTCGTACGACGACCCCTGGACCACGGGCATCAACTTCACGGGGAGCGCCTGCCAGGACATCAGCGTGGTCAAGGAGCTGCACGTTGAAAAGTCAGCCGATGTCTCGTACCTTCCCGTCGGCACGAGCGAGCTTGGCCTGACCATCACGGTGAGCAACAACGGCTCCACCGTCCTGTCCAACGTTATCCTCAAGGACACGCTCCCGGCCGGCGTCGCGTTCGTGGACGGGTCCATCGAGACGTTCGGCAGGGGCCTTGCCGACTGGGGGGAGACGGAAGTGGACACGCTCACCTGGCTCGTGGGCGCCCTGCTGCCCGGGGAAAGCCATTCAATCGAGTTCAGCGTGAGCGCCGACGTTGCGGGGGGCACGGAATTCCTCCTCAACGACGGGCCGCGGGCAACGGCCAGGACGAGCGACGCTCGGGACCTGGACAGCACGGGAGAAAACCTCGTCCTTCCCGTCAGCCCGGATGAGGATCACGCGTTCTTCATGCTCACGCCTGAGCTGGTCTATGTCGCGGAAACCAATGTTTTCACGTTTACGGTTCTCAACGACGGGGCCGACAAGATCAAGCTGAAGAGAGGGGAAGCGATCGAGCTGTACATTCCCGCGGGGTGGTCCGAGCCCACGGACGTGGTGGTTCCCGCCGGCTGGGAATGGTTCTGGAACAGCGAGGCCAGGACTCTTACGCTCATGCATCCGGGCGGGGACGTCACCATCGACAGAGGCGACAGCATCAGCTTCGATTTCAAGCTGACCAGCCCGCCCCTGCCCGAGCTGAGCGTCTTCCACGGGTCCGGAATGTTTGAAGCGAACGGCGGCAAGGCCGTGTTCGAAAACGACATCTTTGTCGAGGTCGTGACCACGACCGACCCTGACAGGGACGGCGACGGGATCAGCAACGATGATGAATTAATCGCAGGAAGCGACCCCGACAACTGGGACACGGACGGGGACGGCATCCCCGACGGGCTCGAGGTCGGGCCCGACCCCTACAACCCCGAGGACACGGACGATGACGGCATCTTCGATTACAACGACCTGGACTCGGACGGGGACACGATCCCCGATTCCGTTGAGCTGATCGGAGACCCCGACCGCGACGGCATTCCGAACTTCAGGGACGACGATTCGGACAATGACGGACTGCTCGACCGCGACGAGATCATCATGGGGACCGACCCCTACGATCCCGACACGGACGGCGACGGGCTGTGGGACGGCGACGAAGTGGACCTCGGCACGGATCCCCTGAATCCCGACAGCGATTGCGACGGAATCGAGGACGGGCAGGAAGTCGAAGACGGCACGGACCCCATGGGGGACCCGGGCTGCGATGACGCCGACGCCGATGCCGGTGAGCTGGTCGACGAGCCCGACATGATCGAAGAGGACATGATCGAAGACCTGTCGGACATTGATCTCGACGATGCTGCCGATGCGCTGGAGGATTTTTCCGACGATGACCTGCTTGCTGATGCGGCGGATGACGTGGCCGGGGACGGGACGGGCGACGTTCCCGGACCGGACGCTGCGGATGACGCTCCTGCCGGCGATATCCCGGAGGACATGATCGATGATGAGCTCGGCGCTGATGCCCCTGTCGATAGTGCGGCCGATGTGCCGGCCGAAACCGCGGACGGAGAGGATGTTCCGGCGGATATCCTGGCGGAAGCCGACGACGGAGGGGATGTTCCGGCGGATGGTTCATCGGACATTTCAACGGATACATCTTCAGACTCGAGCTCATCGGATGCTGACGAGGATGACGGCGGCGACGGAGACGGCGGTGATTCAGATCCCGGCTGCGGATGCGACATCGTCACTTAGGGCTCGCGAAAAAATAACTTCCCACTTCTGGACGCCGATCCATCCCGGCTGGCTGCGTTGCTGCACCCCGTCACTCGTCGACATAGAACGACTATGCCTCCGTCGTGACGGGGACCCCGCGCCTTGCCAGCCGGG
>JBDRLK010000566.1:0-2274 GCA_043813155.1 Pseudomonadota bacterium
CCCACACTCCCGGACTCCCGGGAGGCAAAAGCCTCCCCTACCCTCCATGTAGGCTAAAACGCGTTGGCCAGAAGATGGTCGGAGAGCCGTTTGGACAGGCTGATGATGGTCAGCACCAGGGGACGGTCGAGGGCCTCTGGCAGCACGGATGCGTCCGACACGAAAAGGTTTTTGACGCGCGTCTCCAGGTTTTCGTCGACCACCTCGCCGATTCGCGCCGTGGCGCCGGGATGCGCGCCCCGCACCGGGCCGACCATGATGGAGCGCGGGTCGCACCCGGCCTTGATCAGGATTTTCTTTGACAGGTCGGCGCCGCGGTCCAGGCGGCCCCGGTCCCGCCTGGTCAGCGGCTTTGAAATATCCCCGTCCTCGGTGATGAAGCCCTTGCGCTCGTCTCCGATCTTGACCATGAGGGCGAGCTGCCTGCGGTAGCTGAAAAAATCAAGTATCTTCGACGGGTTGCGCCTCAGGGCCATGACGATCCACATGGCCCAGGGGTCGATCAGGTCTGAAAGAAGAATCCCCTCGTCAATGAACTCGTACGTTCCAACGGACATGGGCGGCCCCTGGCACGTTCCTTTGTGTCGCGACACGCCGGTCACGAACACCAGGGGGTCGACGAACATGCCCTCGCCCGCTTCGCGAAGCCCCGACTTCTTGAGTATGGACGGCGTGCCGATGCCGCCGGCCGCAATCACAACGACCTTTGCCCGGACCTCGAGCGTTCCTTGCGCCGTGTGGGCGGTGAGGCCCGTGGCCGTGCCGTCTTCAATCGTCACGCTCCGCACGTCCGCCCTGGTCATGAGCTCGCCGCCGGCCCTGAGCATGTCGCCGATGTACTCGCGCGCCGTCCACTTGGCGCCGTGAGGGCAGCCGAGCATGCAGGTCCCTCCGCATATCATCCTGCATTTGGCCGGGTTGATGAACTTGGGCATCTTTTCAAAATGATATCCAAGCTCGTTCGCCGCCTCGAGGATTCTCAGGCCGCCCGTGCCGACAATCTCGTCGGGCAGCGGTTTCAGGCTCAGCTCCTTGACCGTCCTGCCCGCGTAATCCATGAGGTCGATGCCGTACTTTTCCTTGAGCCAGGAAGGCGGCTGCGCGGCCGATCCGCAGTACATGATCGTGGACCCGCCCGTGACAAAGGCGCGCACGATATTCAGGCCTTCCTTCGTGAAGCTCATGCCCATCTTGTCTGCCATCATAAGGGCCGAAAAATGGTTGCCTATCCACCTGAGATCCCTGCCCTTTTCCAGGAGAAGCACTTTTTTCCCGGCGTCCGCCAGGCCGCGGGCCACCGTGGCCCCTCCCGGCCCGGACCCGACGATCACGGCATCAACCTGTCTGCGCGCTGTGGTCATAGAATTCTCCTAGCGGGGCTGAAGCCCCGCACTACATTCCTTTGGGATGGCGGGGCTGAACAACTTCTCTGCAATTTCTGCGGCAGCACGCATCGCCGGATTATCGCGCGGCAGGTCCCACAGCGATCTCCCCCCGGCGTCGAACCTCCGCAACATATCGTCTTCAGGGATCGAGCCCAGGAGCTCGATCCCTTCGGGTAAGCGCTGCTCCGCATTTCGAGAAACCCTGTTTGTCACGCCGCACACCATGTCTTTGCCGACGATGTCCCGGATGAGGCGCGCCACGTCCACGCTTCTTTGAGAGCCGTCCATCACCACCACGACGTTGCTCACGCGCCGCGTAACCTGCCTGTGGATCTGCTCCAGCCCTGCCTCCGCGTCGATGATCACGGCCGCGAAAGGCCCGGCCAGAAGATCGATGGCCTCGCGAAGCAGCGCGTTCGCCGGGCAGAAGCAGCCCTTTTCCCTTGCAAAGCCCATGGCAAGCACACTGTAATCCTGCCTTTCCAGCAGCGCCTCGAGCACGAGGTAGTCGAGGCGGTCGGCCAGCTTCGACTTTGCCGCGTCGCCAGCCCCGGCCGCCGCGCGGATCAGTTTTTCGCGCACGCCGGCCAGGGTTTCGGACACCTTTTCGCCTATCGCGGACACGAGCCCTCCCGAGGGATCGGCGTCGATCAGCAGAAGCGGTCTAATGCCCGCTCCGAGCATGGCCCGCGCCAGGAGCGACGCGACCGCTGTCTTGCCCACGCCGCCCTTGCCGCACAGGGCCAGGACGGGTTTCCGCGAGTCAGTCGTGCGCATCATCGCCCCTTCCCGTGGTCTTTTCACGGGAGGCTGAAGCCTACCCTACCCTCTTTTCACGGGAGTCTGAAGCCTCCCCTACCCTCTTTGCACGGGAGGCTGAAGCCTCCCC
>JBDRLK010000567.1:0-17114 GCA_043813155.1 Pseudomonadota bacterium
GGGGAGGCTTCAGCCTCCCGCTGTTTTCCCCGTCGGGTAGGGGAGGCTTCAGCCTCCCGTAACAGAATGTTCAATCGGGCGGCTAAAGCCGCCCCTACCCCCGGGGAGTGGATTCGGGCGGCTAAAGCCGCCCCTACCCCCGGGAGTGGGTTCGGGCGGCTAAAGCCGCCCCTACCCCCGGGAGTGGGTTCGGAAGGCTGAAGCCGCCCCCCTACTCCGGGGTCAAGAAGGCCCGCTGCTCACGATGACTTCAGCGGGCCTGAGGATCATGTTCTCATCCCCCAACGCAGGCTGCCTCACCCTGTACCCTTTTCTCACGACCTCCAGGACGGTTCCGCGCGGTTTGCCGTTGCCGCGCTGGCCCGCGTGCTTGTGCAGCATGCCGTCGAACCGGTCCCCTTCCATGACCGGGATTTCTTCGATGCCCTCCTCCTCCAGTATGCGCCCGGCTTTTTTCATCAATCGCTCGAGGGGATCGGGCCGCGTCGAGCCCCTGGCCTGCAGCTCCAGGTGATCGCAGAGGAGCACGAGGTTTTCCGTCAGGCGCCGGTAGCTGTCCTTGAATTTCTGTTCCTTTTCCCACCGCTCGGCTCCGAAGTCCTCGAGATCGGCCTGGAAGTTCTCAACGCGCGACCCGGCCTCGGCAAGCAGCTGCGTGATGCGGTCCATCTTGTCGCGCATTCCGGCGATCGACGGGGAATCCCCGTCGCCGGCGCGCGCCGCGACCGGGTCCGGGCCGAGGGCGGCCCTGCGCCTGAAGACGCGCGCGAAGAGAAACATGACCGCAAGAATGTTGGCGATGAGCAGGCCGACGATGACGCCGATCACGAGCCCCGAAGCGCGGCCCGCATCCGATGGAAACGGGATGGGCGGAAAAATGACCGGCGGCGCGATGCCCGCGATTGCGGGCGGGTCTTCGGGCGGCGTTTCCGCGCGTGTGTCTTCACGCGGCTTCATGCCGGCCGCGATGATCGACAGCGCGTCGAAGAGAGCAGCCCGGTTCGGCGCGGCCAGGCATCGGCCCTTTGTTTTCGCGGCCAGCTCCTGCATGAATTCGAGGTTGCAGCTTCCCGCGCAGACGGCGTACAGCACGATGCCGCGGCGGATGAGCTCGGGCAGGATATCCTCCCTGATCTCTTTCAGGAACGCGTCTCTCATGGAGCCTGCCGACGGCACGTTCATTCTGCCGTCGCCCAGGACGATGACGGCTTTCACGGCATCCTTTCTGCCCCGCTCGTCGAACTCCGACAGGGCGAGCAGGAGGCCCTCGTTGAGGTTCGCGAAATCATCGGTGAAGCTCAGCCTGCTGATCGCGCTGAGGGTGTTTCTCGCTTCTTCGTCCTGCCCCGCGGGCTCGAGAGGGTCCAGCACCCTCGATTCCAGGCCGAAAGTGAGAACGGCCGTCCTGTTGCCCGGCTCGATCGCGCCGGCAAACGATTCAAGGGCCCCGGGGTCGAGCCCGTCCATGGCTCGCGAGCCGTTGACCAGAAGCACGATATCGAAGAACCTTGCTTCACCCGGCCGGGCCGGCGCCGCGGCGATGAGAAAGGACAGGAAAGCCGCCGCGCATGCACCAAGCTGTTTTGCATTGCGCATCATGTCTCACTTCCTTTTCCCGGACGCGGTCGCGGCCGCGGCGGCCCTCAGGTGGTCCATGGTGACGCTTACGCCGTCGGGATCGAATCCCGATTCCCTGAGCGCCTGCCATGCCGCGCAGCGGCACGCGTCGGCAATCTCGGCGCCTGAAAAGCCCTCGGTCCTCGCCGCCATCTCTTCGAGATTGATGCCGTCCGCCAGCGGTTTTCCTTTCAGGTGCACCTTGAAAATGGCTTTTCGCGTCGCGGCGTCGGGGCATCCTATCTCGATGGAATAGTCAAACCTTCCCGGCCGGAGGATGGCGGGATCGAGCAGGTCGATCCTGTTCGTTGCCCCTATGATGAATACCCCCCCGCCGCTCTCGACGCCGTTCATCTCGGCAAGCAGCTGGCTCAGGATCGTATCGGCCACGCCCGTCATATCCCTTCCCCGGCGGGGGACGAGGGCGTCGATCTCGTCGAAAAAAATCACGCATGGAGACGCGAGCCGCGCCCTTGCGAAAAGAAACCTCACTTTCTCCTCTGATTCGCCGATCCACTTCGAACGGATCTCGGGCGCCTGGACGGCTATGAAATTGGCGCCGCACTCGCAGGCCACGGCCTGTGCAAGAAGCGTTTTCCCCGTGCCCGGCGGCCCGTAGAGCAGGATGCCGGAGGCCGGCTTGACTCCCACTTTTTCAAAGGCGCTGCGCTTCGTAATGGCGTAGGAGATGTTCTCGATGAGCAGCTGCTTGGCGTGCTCCAGCCCGCCGATGTCGTCCCAGGCGACCTTCGGGATCTCGATGATGAACTCCTTCATGGCCGAGGGCCTGATGGTGAGCAGGGCCCGGTCGAAATCCGGCCGGCGAACCTGCAGGTCGTCCGTGGTGGCAACATGGCCGCTGTCAAAGGCTTCGGCCGAAAACGAGCGCCTGAGCGCGTTGAAGGCCGCCTCCCTGCACAGGGAGGCAATGTCGGCGCCCGTGAAACCGGCTGTCATTTCCGCGATGCGCTCGCAGCCGACGTCCGGCGCCAGGGGCATCCTGCGCGCGTGGATGTCGAGAATGTGCTTTCTTCCCGTGGAATCGGGCACGCCGATGTGGATCTCGTATTCGAACCGGCCGCCCCGGCGCAGGGCGTGGTCGATCGCGCCCAGCCTGTTCGTCGTTCCCACGACCACGACGTTCTTCATCGATTTCAGGCCGTCCATCTGCGTCAGGAACGTGGCCACGATCCTCTGCTCCTGGTCGCCGTGCGCTTTTTCCCGCCTCGGCACGAGGGCGTCCAGCTCGTCGATGACCACGATGGAGGGGGCGTTTTTCACCGCTTCCTCGAAGATGTTGCGCAGGCTCTCTTCGCTCTTGCCGTACCACATGCTGTACACTTCCGGCCCGCTGATATAATAGAACTTTGCGCCGATTTCGTTTGCCAGGGCCCGGGCTATCAGCGTCTTGCCCGTTCCGGGCGGGCCGTGCAGGATGATGCCCCTGGGAGCGGAAACTCCCATGTGGTCGAAGACGTCGGGAAACCGGAAGGGGTATTCAACAATTTCCCTGATCTGCTTGAGCTCCCGGTCCAGCCCGCCTATGTCTTCATAGGTCACGGGCGCTTCCTCGGGCTGCGAGTCGGACATCACGATCTGCGTGGCAGGGGAGACGACAACGATATTGCCGGGCGTGCTGTCGAGCACCGTGACAAGCCTGGACTCGCCGCTGAACGTGTAGAGGGCTGTTTTCTCCCCCTTGGTGACGGGTTTGCCGATGAAGCGCGCCGAGTCTTTTTTCGAAAAATCCGCGGGCACGCGAAGCTCGACCCTGCCCGCATAGGAGGGCCGGAGCAGCTCGACGGCAACGCTGTCGCCGTCCTTGAGCTGCAGGTGCCACTGCTTGAACCGGTCGAGGTATATCCTGTTCGCGCTGCCCAGCGTCAACTGCGAAAGCATGCAGCCGCATGCCCTGCCGTTGCTGCGAAGCTTGAGATAGCGGGTTTCGGCTCCTTGGCCGGTGTCAGGGGGCTCGAAGCCGGGCAGATCGGCTTCAATGATCGCCCTGTGAGAGCCGTCAAGATCGACCCTCCCCTGCACCTGGAGCAGGTACTGGTCAGTCAAGGCTGTCTCCTCTCACTCTTCGAAAGCATGCGCTCACGTCTCGAAGGGCGGCCTTCTGCGCGCAACATGCTTCTGCGTTACAGGGGTCGGACGTTGCGTGTTGCGTTTTCCGAAATGCAACAATGCGAGGTCCGACCCCTTCTTTGTTTTGACAATCCGGAGGCGTAATCATTGAGACAACGGCAATAAAAAAAAGTTTCACGAAAAGTAAGCTGCGTGCAATTTAAAGGGACCCGGCCCCTTTTTTTCATAAAGATTGAAAATATTGAGGCGAAACCATATAGTATCTCAAGGGGCGAGAATGTGTCCTGGGTCCGGTTGAGAGCAAATTGACTTGATAAAGGAGGAGCATGATGAGAGCACGGGAAAAAACGGGCAGCGCCGTACTTATTCCGGTTTTCGCGTTGCTGGCTTTTCCGGCTGTCTTCCAGGCATGCGGGAGCGGCAGCAAAGAGGATGACGCGGACAGCGATGCCACGGATTCACGGTCCGATGAAATCGACATGGAAATGGATCAAGAGGAGGAGGTGGACGGTCCCCTGCCCGACCTGGAGAATGACCTCCTGAACGATCTTCTGGAGGACACGTTCGAGGATACGTTCGAGGACACGTTCGAGGACACGCTAGAGGACACAACGCCGGACGTGCTGCCGGACCCGGAGCCGGATATGCTGCCGGACCCGGAGCCGGATTTGCTTGCGGACCCGGAGCCGGATATGCCGGCGGATACGCCGACCGATCACACTGTAACGGATCCGCACTCGGATTCCACGACCGACGTGGAAGAAGACGCGCCCGAGCCGCCCGACGAGAGGTACGTCACGCCGGGGTGCCCGCCCCGCGACGTGTTTGCGACGGGCAACGGAGGCGTGGGGCACACGTGCGATGGCGAGGACCCCATCATGGTGGGAGGCTGGAACGGCGAGGGGACGAGGTGGACGCGGACCGAGTTTGTCAAATGGTGGGACGCCTATCCCAATGATGGTTTCGACGGCCTGGCTCTCGTGGGTACCGGGACGGTTTACTCGGCGCCCGTGGATGACACGGGGAAAATCGAGGGCATGATGAGGGGTTTCATATCCGACACGGGGATCGATTTCTGCAATGTCGGCGACGGGGCAACGTACCAGGACCTGGTGACATGCTCGGGCCCCTACATTTCTCTTTACAGGGACTACAATGTCGCAACCGGCACAAGCGCGTCCGAGACCGGGACGACGATTGTGGGAAGCAACTTCCACTCCGTCGCGCACGTGCCGACCTCGGACGTGCTCGCCTTGTCCGACCCGGATGTCCCCGAGGTAGTGTTCATCAACCCCGGGGATTTCTCGGAAGCCGACAGCTACAACACCACCTACCCGGTTTTCAGGCTTGCGGCAACGGGGTGCCTGCTGGTGATCGTGACGAACCAGGGCATGTGGGAAGGCGAGCCGTTGAACAGCAGGACCATCCTGTACAATGCCTGCACCTTCGGCGTGTTGGAAACCATCCAGGCGACCAATGGGGATTTCCGCGGTCCCGACGTGTTTTACGACGAGGTCCTGGGCACGTACTTTTTCGCCGTGGGGACCGGCTCGGACGGCCTCCTCGTCGGACAGACGGACCTGGAGAGCACCTGCTCGTCCTTTGTGACCACGCACACCTCGCCCATTTACGACGCGACGTTTTCCATGGACGGCAGCGGGCTCTACTTCACCACGGGCGACGGCAGGCTGGTCTGGCACAACGCGTATGACGAAGCGTTTTTCTGCACCCTGCCTTGAATACCTTCGAAAATAATCTGTCCTTGACTTTTGCAGTAAATGAACAATACTGAATCGTGAAAAAGCAAAACGTGTTCAGCTTGTTTTTCGGAGTGATAAATGAAAAATAAGAAAGCGAAAAACCTGAGGAAGAAGAAACTCAGGATCAAAGAGCTGGAAAAGAAAATCGCGCCCTCATTTTCCGCCGGAAAGAAATCGCCTGTTCCTCCGCCTTATGCGCCCGGAACGCTTTACGGGCTTGTCCGGAGGGGCAATATCGAGTAAAAGGCGGGCCTTTCTGAATATTTTCCAATGCAGCGGCCGCCTTCGGCCGCCACGGCAATAATCGCATGCGCCTCAACCTGGGCTGCGGCCCCTACTACCGTCAGGGTTTTATCAACGTCGATGCCTTTGATGTGTCCGTTGC
The DNA here is from genome assembly GCA_043813155.1 of Pseudomonadota bacterium. Taxonomy (GTDB): domain Bacteria; phylum Myxococcota_A; class Polyangia; order DRWM01; family DRWM01; genus JBDRLK01. Next base: position 5,851 of record JBDRLK010000567.1, read on the forward strand.
GGACCTGCGCTGCGGGCTCACGTCCCTTCCCTTTGCGGATGAGTCCTTTGAGCGCGTCGAATGCATGCACGCCATAGAGCATCTTGGCGCCATCGAGGCCATCGCCGCGCTGTCGGAGTGCTACAGGGTGATGAAGCATTCGGCCGTGCTCGTGCTCGAAACGCCGGATATCGAGGCTTCCTTCGGGAAGTTTCTCGGCGACCGGTCGATGGAGTCCAGGTCCTCGCTTCTTACCTGGATTTTCGGCCATGACACGCCTGGCCAGCGCCACAGGATGCTGTATCCCGAAAGGCTGCTTCGCATCATGCTGAAAGAAGCGGGTTTTGCCGGGATCAGGCTTCAGGGTCCGCGAACGCATCTTTACAGGGAGGGGATTCGCGTTTGGGCCGTGCGCCGCGGGTCGGCGGCGGACAGGGTCATGGCCTGTTTCAGGCACAGGGCGGCGGCGCGGGGAATCACGGGCGCTTCCAGCCATTTCCAGGGCCTCGAGTGGGAGCGGTTCTTCATCCGGAACATCCGCTCCTTTCACGCCGATCCAAAAAAAAACCGAAGCAGGATTTTTGACAACATGGTGTACTCGCCCGAGGGCGTGCGCCTCTGGCTGGAGGCCGCGGCGGAGGGCGGGGCCGGGGCCGGCGCGTTCGCTGATTTCAGCGCGCTGCTGAAGCTTGCGCAGCGGCTGGAGGAGCTAGGCCTTCCCGCGCGGCTGATCGACTGTTTTCATCGCATGATCGATTCCGCCCCGGTTGCGGGCGACGGCTACGATCATGTCTTTTCCATGGCCCGCGGGATCGTGGAAAAGCTGGCGGGCAAATCGAAAAGGAAGACCGTTTCGATCGTAAGGAACCAGTTCCCTTGCAAGGTCAAGGCCGGGGGGGACGCGCGCGCCTTCTCGAGGACCGTTATTACGGAGCAGGTCGGGAGGATGCGCGATCGGGGCGTCAGATACATGCTCGAGGAAAAATACGCAGAGGCGGCGCCCCTGCTGCGAAGGGCGGTCAACGCGGGTATCGAGAGTTTCTACAGTATCGTCAATTACGCGATCCTCAATGCCCTGTTTGAAAAGTACGATGAGAGCATACGTCTGTATGGCGCGGCGCTGACCCATGATGCCGGAGCGCAAGTCGAAGACCGGGTAAGGGAGGAGCTCATTAAATGCCTGCTGCTGCGCGGCCGGCGCGGGGAAGCCATGAAGAAGGCGGGCGGTTTCAGGACAAAGCGGCTTGGCGGCTTCTGGAAAGCGGTACTGACATATCACGGGGGCCGGCGGGCGCAGAGCCTCGCAATGCTAAGGGCGCTGGCGAGGGGGGGCTTCGAGCACGAGCTTCTGAAACGCTACCTGTCGGCCGATGAAAAGGGGCGGGCAGGCGGGCTTGGGCCCCCGGCTCCCAGGAAAGAGCCCATGATCACGGGCGAGCTTGTTCTGCACAAATTATAATACATTTTTACCCTTTTTTTTTAGGGTGGAAGGTGATAGATAGTAATTGCTTCAGCGTGAGCTCCTTGAGGGAGGGATTGATGAGAAAATCCATGAATTTCATCTTGATGGCTGCCGCGGTCGCGATTCTTGCCGCAGGCGGCATCGCGTGCACCGGGGAAGAGGCAGATCTGTGCGACCGCGAGCTCTGCAATCAGCAATGCCAGGCGGCCGGGCACCTCGTCGGCGTCTGTTATAACAATGTCTGCGAATGCCTCGGCACGGCGGACGCGGATGCGGAGGCTGAGCCGGAGATGATCGATGTTATCGACGCGGGCGCGGACCCGGATCTCGACACGCTCGCGGACATCGAGGTTGACCCGGATATCGTCGAGGTCACGGACGTCCCGGCCGAAGATGTTCTGAGTGACTACAGCGCGTCGTGCGACGGCATTGACACGGCGGCCATGGCGGGCATTTATTCAGGCACGTTCATGGGCTTCATTCACTTTATAGAGGACTACCCCATGAGCGGCAATGTGTTCTTCACCCTGACACCGGCGGCCGGTGAGTCATGGACCTTTGACGGCTCCATGTACGGCACGGCCGAGGGCGGCTACATATGGAGCAGCGGGGTGCAGGGCATTGCGGACTGCGGCAGGCTGAGCGGGGCGTTCTATGACGGCACGGTCACGATTGAAAGCGTTGATTACCATTTCAGCGGGACCATGGAATCGGGCTTCATGCCCTATATCTTTACTCCGGGCACCTTCGAAGGCGTCTGCGACGATCTTCCCATCATCACGGGCGACGGGTCCTGGAGCGCCAATCACATCTAGCAGCCACGCTATATTTTCACACGCTGCATTTTCAGGTTGCCAGCGAGAGGAATCTGGGCTACACTTACGGGTATCATCAACAGGAATCGAGGTAAGCCATGAAAAAGAATAAAAAAGTAAAGAAAGAAAAGACCGGGCGCGGAAAGCTGAGATTGAGAGAGCTGGAGAAAAAGATCGCTCCCTCGGCCGCCATGGGGAAAAAGCCCGCCATTCCAACCCCCTATGCGCCGGGCACGTACTACGGGCTTGCAAAGAGGTCCAATATCAGGTGACGGGCCGGGTATTTCCTCCGCCGGATTATCTTCTCTGGGAAATCACATTAAAGTGCAATTTCAAATGCCTTCACTGTGCCGCGTCGGCGGGCAGGCCGAGGCCGCGTGAGCTGACGACGGACGAGGCCCTCGGCGTCTGCGACCAGATCGCCGGGCTGGGCATTCCCGCCGTGGCCCTCATGGGAGGCGAGCCCCTTGTGCGAAGGGACTGGAAAAAGATCGCCCGCAGGCTGGTTGCGGCCGGCATCCGCGTGGGGCTCGTGACCAACGGATTTCTTTTCAATGAGAGGGCCGCCGTGGAAGCGGAGAAACTCGGGGTGTGCCAGGTCTGCGTGAGCCTGGACGCGGCGGACCCGGCCGTGCACGAGAGGATACGAGGCGTGCGCAGGTCTCACGAGCGGGCATTGCGCGCCATCAGGGTCGTGGATTCCATGGACATACCTTACCGCACCGTGATAACCTCGATCAACAAGCACAACATCGGCGAGCTCGAGCCCCTGGCCGGGCTTCTTCTCGGCGGCAGGAACGAGCTCATGTGGATCATCAATCATTCTTCGGAGCACGACGGGAAACCGGCGGCGGAAAAGTGGACCGTTGACAGGGATGAATACGTGAGGATAGCGCGGTTCATCGACAGGGCCAGGCCGGCCCTGGCCGGCAGGATCAATGTGACGGGCACACACGGCCTGGGGTATTTCTCGAAGCGATACCGCCATCTGCACGACTTTCAGTGGGAAGGCTGCGTGGCGGGGGTCAAGGCCCTGGGGCTCAGGAGCAACGGGGATGTGACAGGCTGCCTCATCCTTCCCGACGCGTTTATCGAGGGCAATGTCAGGAAGCGGAGCCTTGCCGACATATGGAACCGGGAGGGGGCGTTCCCGGGGACCAGGACGTTCGATGCCGGGAAGCTGAGAGGCAAATGCAGGGGCTGCCGGCACGCAAAGGTGTGCAGGGCCGGCTGCACCAACATGGCATGGCGATCGCTGGGAACGATTTACGAATACCCCTTCTGCCTGCACGCCGAAGAAAGGAAAGGGAAAGGGAAAGGATAGTCCGGTCATGGTGGACGAGAAATATTACCCGTACAGCGTCAACATCGAGCTTACGCTGGCCTGCAACCTGAAGTGCCTCCACTGCGGCTCCACGGCGGGAAAAACAAGGCGCGACGAGCTCGATAAGGCGCAGTTCAGGCGGCTTTTCGAAGGGCTGGCCGCGCTGGGCTGCCACGAGGTCTGTTTGCTGGGGGGCGAGCCCTTTGTGCGAAAGGACTGGTACGACATTGCGGCGAGCGCGATCGAAGCCGGGCTCGAGATCCTTTTCATCACCAACGGCTATAATTTCAGCGCCGGGCTGCTCGGCGACTTGAGGCGCCTCGGGGCCGTTGACAGGATCGGCGTGAGCGTCGACGGCGCCACGGCGGATGTTCACGATCGCATCAGGGGCAGGGGGGGGTCCTTTGACAGGGCATGGCGAGCGGCGGAGATGATCCGTGACGCGGGGATTGAAACCGGCATCATCACCGTGGTGAGCAGGCTCAACAAGGGGCAGCTCCCGGAAATGAAGGACAGGATTCACGGGGGGAACTTCACCTGGCAGATACAGTCCGCCGCGCCCCAGGGCGAGCGGTTCGACCGCGGCTGCATCCTGGCGCCCGAAGAGTTTTACGAAGTGGGAAGGATGATCTCAACGTGGCGCAACTCGATTGCCGTGGACGACCTTCCTGTCTGCGGGAGCCATGATTTCGGCTATTTTTCCAGCGTGCTGACGCGCTACAGCGAGCTTCCGGACTGGGACGGGTGCGGGGCGGGCCTGTACACGCTCGGGATCATGAGCAACGGCGGGGTCAAGGGATGCCTCAGCCAGCACGATGATTTTATAGAGGACAACATAAATCAGCGCTCCATCGTGGACATCTGGAACGATGAGCGCCTTTTTGCCAGGAACCGCAGGTTCAGTGCGGATCTCCTGGAGGGAGACTGCAAAGGCTGCCCGCACGGCGAGACGTGCAGGGCGGGCTGCAGCAATCTTTCCTACACCATGACGGGATCCACGTACAACAACCCCTACTGCTTCTACAGGATGGAGACAAAGGGAATAGTCTGAATGCCGGTGCAACGCATAGAGTACGGCACGCGCCGGTACGCCGCTTTCGAGAAGGCGCTGCGCTCGGAGACAGGCAAGGCCCCTGGCGATTTCCACGCGGGCGAGGGCAGGGACTCCGCGGTGATACTTGGCAGGTTCGACGACCGGGGGCAGCTCGAGGCCTTTACCATCTTCCAGTCTTTCCTCGATCCCGCGCTTCACCTCGGGGGCATGATCGACCCCGACTATTACAGGCAGCTCAAGGAGCTGGAGGACGTGGCTGTTTTCAACATCGGCCTGATTCACGCCATGGGCGGGAAGGCGGACCTTGCGGCCCGCGCGGCCGAGCTCATCGGTGCGTTCGAAAAAATGCTTCTCGAGAGGCATGAGGCCTACTGCCTGCTGATCAGCATGTTCAAGGAGGCCAACAGCCCGGCCTTTCCCATGTACCGATCGCTGGGTTTCAAGAAAGAGGGGGGCGAGTCGTATTTCATGGACATCGACCCGCGGGACGTTGTGAAAAAATACGGCAGGGCCGGCAGGGAGGAGGGGGGCATTGTCCTGAAGACATTCGGTGAAATGAGTGAAAAGGACCTGGAAAGCCTGGCGGAATGCTACGGCGGCGTTTTCACGGCCGGTATCGACGTTCCCATAGTGAAGCACCTTCGAGCCATTATAGGGAAGCCGGCCTTCCTTCCGGACCTGTCCGTGCTCGTCTGCGACGCAGCGAGAGGCGGCGAGGTGATTGGGTTCTGCTTTATAGAGAAACAGGACGAGGCGAGCGTGTACATCAATGCAGCGGGCCTGGCCAGGAAGTTCAGGGGAGGGGATGTTTCCATGAAAAGCTTTTCGTGGATCATGCAGAACTGTCTTGATCACGGCTACGCCGGGGCCACGCTGGTCACCGCCACTAAGAAGCTCAGGAAAGTCTTCAGCCGCGCCATCTGCGCCCGATACAGGGACACGCTCGTCTGGCTCATCAAATGCGGGGCACGGGACGACGAGGACGATGAGTGAAACGCCTGAAATACCGGACAGGCCGAAGGTGAGAGACGATCTCGTTTTCGTGAGGCAGGAGGCAAAGGGAAGGGCGTTTTACGTTCTCAAGGATCCCGTTGCCGGGCGCTATTTCGAGCTCGGCGATGATGAGTACCGCGTCATCAGGCTCCTTGACGGCACGCGGACCTTGCGGGACGTCCTGGCTGAGCTGGGGCCGGACATTGAGCTGGACATCGAGGAAATCAGGAGTTTTGCACAAACACTGGGCGACAGCTTTTTTCTCGAGTCGAGGAGGCCGGCGGCCGGCGGCCGGGCAAGGCTGGCAAAAGAATTTTCCATCTTTCATTTCAGGATCAGGCTCGTCAACCCGGAAAGGGTGGTCAAGGTCCTGTCCGGATATTTCGGGTTCCTTTTCAGCGTTCCCGTTCTCGTCGCTGCTCTCGGCATAATAGGGTATGCCCTGTTTCTTGCGTGCAGTGATTGGGGCATTGTCATGGGAAGCGCCGCGCAGCTGAAAAAGCCGGTCAACATCGCCCTTTTCTACCTTGCCGTTTCAGCGGTCATGACCATGCACGAGCTCGGCCACGCCGTCATGTGCAGGCGGCTGGGCGGGGAGGTGAGGGAGATGGGATTCATGCTGCTTTATTTCATCCCCTGCTTTTACACGGACGTGAGCGACATTTACATGATGCGGAAAAGATCGCACAGGATCGCCGTGATCGTGGCAGGCCCGCTGGTCGAGCTGACCCTCTGGGGCGCGTTCACGATCGCCTGGTTCTTTCTTCCCGGCGGGGGTGCGGCCTCGACGCTCTGCATGATCATGATGCTTACATCGGGCGTGCGAAGCATCCTGTTGAACTTCAACCCCATGATCAAGGTGGACGGCTACTACCTTCTGGAGGAGGTCCTGGGCGTCAACAATCTCATGGACCGGTCCAGGATGGCGGTGAGGGCGTTGGGAGGCAGAGGGGGAAGTGAAGGCGATGAGGCGGTTTCAGATTCCGCGGCCGAGGGGAGAGTCATTCTTGCCTACGGCATCCTGTCGATCGTTTACGTTGTCCTGCTCCTGGCTGCCTCTGCGTATTTCCTGGCTGGTTTCTTCACGAAATACGCCGGCAGCTGGTCATGGTTCATCTGCAGCATGGTCTTCCTCGTCATGCTGCTCCTGTACGCACGCCGCTACACCCGGTAGTAGGGGGTAAAAGGGGACAGAGCACATTTGCAAGATTTAGCATTGCGAAAAGTGCTCTGTCCCCTTTTTAGTGTTGCATATTGCGGTTTATGAGCTATAATTTACAAATTAATATCGAAATTTTTTTTAAGGAGATCAAAATGAAGGGTAAAAGACTGTTTATCATTTTTCTCGTGCTCGCGTTCGGCGGTTTTTCAGCTGCCTGCAACGGCAATGGCGACGACGAGGACACGCAGACGGACGTTCAGCAGGACGACATTCCGGCCGAGGCAGATGCCGACGTGACACCCGACCCGACGCCCGACCCCACGGAAGAGGATCCCACGGAGGACCCGACAGAGGACCCGACAGAGGACCCGACCGGGGATCCCACCGAGGACCCGACCGGCGACCCGGTTGAGGACATGGAGGAGGAGGAAGCCCCATCGACCGCCACGGTATCGGGCATGGTGTGGTCCTATTCCCTGATGATGGAGACCATGTATTACACCGAGCCCGCGGACGGGATTAGCGTATCGGCAAGTGGCGAGGGCGTGTCGCCTGCCGATTTCACGGACTCCACGCTGGACACCAACTGCGATGACTGGTGGTCCACGGGCGAGGCCTTTGACTGCGGCAGGTTCACGATCGACGAGCTCCCGCTTGGCGTGGACATCATGCTCAGGGCCGAGGCCGAGATAGAGACCGACCCGGACGTCCTATCCAAGATCTTCAACACAACGGACGCCCACTTCCAGGCCATGATCCTGCCCACGCAGCAGCTCATCGACACGATGCTCGAGTCGTGGTCGGTCACGCAGTCGGAGGACGACGGCATGGGGATCGTGCTCCTGGTCGAGAGCATCAACCCCGACCCGATCTATAACCCGGCCGATGCCGACAATACATGCCCGGGGAACGAGGAGGCCTGCATGCTGTACGGGTTTATCGGAGGCGCGACCGTGGAAGCCGTGCCGAGCATGGGGGAAGACCTGGTGCTCGTGTATTTCGACAGCGAGACACCGGCCAACACGGAGCGGACAAGCACGGATGGCGCGCAGAGCCTGGTATTTGCAATGAACATACCGCCCAGGACCATGGATGACCCCTACACCCTCACCATCACTTCCGACACGCACACGTTCGAACCAGCGGATTTCGCGGTCGAGGCCGGGACCGTGACCTATATTCTCATGATAGGGACGCCCGACTAATCAATTATCCTGTAGTGCGGGGCTTGGGCCCCGCACTATCGGTAGAACCGGGTAGTGCAGGGGCGACAACCCCGCCGAGGCGGCCCTGAAGGGCCGCACGACATGGTGGTTAAAACTGAGGGACAACCATGAAAAAAACAAAGAATACGAAAAACCGTAAAAAGAAAGAGAAGCTGACGCTCAAGGAGCTGGAGAAGAAGGTCCCGCCGTCAGCGTCCATGGGCAAGAAGCCGGCCGTCCCGGGCCCCTATCCGCCGGGCGCGGAGTACGGGCTGGCCAGGAGATCGAACATCAGCTGATCAGCCTTAATCCTTGTCCACGGGCTCCTTGCAGGCGCGGCAGCGCCTGGCTCCGCGAAAGAGCGGCGCGTCGCACTTGGGGCAGTGGTAGCGCTTCTCCTCTTCCTCCACCCACTTTTCGGTTCCCCATTCCCGCCACTGGGGTATGGCGCGCAGGATGACTTTCCTGCCCACGGGCATGGGGAAATTGTCGATGTGCTCGCAGGGAAAATCATCGCACTCGTGGCACCCTTCTATTTTGCGCTCTTTGCTGCAGGACTTGATGGGGCACGTCCGGCAGTAGGCAAATACATTCCCGGACAGACACCCTTCGCATTCAATCATGTCGGCGGACAGGCCGTACACCGTGGACAGCCTTTCCTTGAACTTCCGGTTGTTGTCCCTGTGCGCGATCAGGATCCCGCACACGCCGCAGTAGAGCCCGCAGGGCGGAACCCATTCCTTGTTAACGTCCATCATTCAACTCCTTTATCCGTTCATTGTGGCAGGCCGCGAAAAAAATGCAACAGGGACAAAACTCGAAATTGAATCATCGGTGGAAATTTTGCGCGAGTTGGGCTAAGGTGATGTTGAGGTTTTTCAATGAGATGGTGCTCGTCATGCCGGAAGGTGCGCTACGAGGAGGAGGAGGTCCGGAAATGCCCCGACTGCGACACAGCCATAGAAACGCTCAACGAGGAATCGTTCCTGGACTGGGAATTCGAGGGCCGTTATCGCGTGACAAGGCTCATCGGCCGCGGCGGCATGGGCGCCGTGTATGAGGGCGAGCAGATCCGCCTGGGGCGAAAGATCGCCATCAAGGTTCTCATGCCCAAGGCAAGGGTGAGCGAATCGATCATCAAGCGTTTCGACCGGGAAGCCAGGTTCATCGCCAAGCTCAAACACCCGAACATAGTCGAGATTATCGATTTCGACGAGACGAAAGAGGGCATCCCCTTCATGGTCATGGAGTACCTCGAGGGCCGCAGCCTTCGCAAGGTCATCAAGGAGATTCCGGCGGGCCTTGACATCCCGCGATTCCTGCTCTGGATGGATGAGATCTGCATCGGGCTGGATGCCGCTCACGAGGCGGGCGTTCTGCACAGGGACCTGAAGCCCGAGAACATCCATCTCGTCAAGTCAGCGGACGGGACCGAGCATGCCAGGATACTGGACTTCGGGCTGGCCAAGATGGCCGAAGCCCCGGCAAGGACCACCCTGACGCAGGAGGGCATGCTGATCGGCACGCCCTATTACATTTCTCCGGAGCAGATCAGGCAGGAAAAGATCGATGTGCGCGCGGACGTGTACTCGCTGGGCGTGATTGCCTACGAGATGGTGTCCGGCTTTGTGCCGTTTTTTGACGAAAACGCCATGGCGATCATCCGCAAGCACCTTGTCGAGCCGCCTCCGGATCTCAGGAAGAAGTGCCCGTCGGCTCCCGAGCACATCGCGGTTGCGATCAATCGCGCGCTCGTCAAGGAGCGGGAACAGCGCTGGCCTTCGGTCATGGCGTTTCGGGACGCGCTTCACGACGAGCGGTTGTCCTCGGGCCCGGAAGTGACCGTCGAGCCGGATGCGGGCAGGCAGGCGGGGGAGAGCAGGGTCGGGGACACCGCCCCAACGATTGTGCAGAAGGTGAAGGCTGCCGAGGCCGGCGGATCGAAAAAACGGCCCCCCGCAAGAATGCGCAAGCTCATCATCATTGTTGTGGTTCTGATTGTCGCGGTTCTCGCGGCTATTGCGGTCCTTTTTGGGCTCGCGCAGAGATGAATTTCCATGAAATGCTATTTCAGCGGCCGCTTCTTTGATTTGGGAAGATCGATGGCGAGCGTGCCGCCGGGGTTCATGATGCCGCGCGGGTCGAAGTGCTTCTTCAGCGCCTTGAGGACGGCGAGCTGGTTTTTGCCCACCGCGTCCTCGAACCATGGGGCGATCAGCTTTCCAATGCCGTGGTGATGGCTCAGCGCGGCGCCGCTGCGGCGTATGGCGTCGAGGATGCCTCCCTGGAACGCGACGTACTCGTCGATCTCATTCATCCTGGCGATGAATATGAAGTAGAGGTTCGCGCCCTGGGGGTAGAGGTGGGACATGTGGCACATGCAGACCGTGTTGGGCCGGCCGTGGCAGAATTCCCTGACGGTTTTCCAGGTCGTCATCAGCCCGTCCCACGGCACGGCGCATTCGAGCGTGTCGATCATGACCCCGTAATCCAGCAGGTCCTCGCGAAGGTAGGGGTCGCGGAATCGTCCGTGCTCCCAGGCTTTTGTCACGAAGCCCGTTGTGTTCATGGCGCCGTGACCCTTTGCGATGCGCTGCACCTTCACTTTCACGTTGCGCGCGTACCCGGCATCTCCCTCGGACCACCCGATCATGAGGCATCGCTTTCCCGGCGCGTATCCTCTCACCTTCATCGCGGCGTCGATGACCCCCGCATCAACGCCGTAGAGGCTGAGGGCGACGTCCGTCTCCTCCGGGTCCGAGAGCCTCATGACCGACGGGAATCCGATCTCCGACTGCAGGATTTCACGCGCCGCCTTCACGGCCGGCGGCCAGTCGGCGAACATGAAGCTGAAGCGCCTGCGGTTTTTGGGCATGTAACGGAATATTTTCAGGGTCGCAGAAACGAGTATGCCGAAGGCGCCCTCGGAGCCGATCATGATCTGGTCGATGTCGGGGCCGATCGCGTCGGCCGGGTAGTCCTTGGTGATGATCCTGCCCGCAGGCGTGATGTAGCGCTGGCTGATGACCATGTGCTCGATCTTGCCGTAGTACGTCGAGTTCTGCCCCGCGCCTTTCGTGAGAATCCACCCGCCGACCGTTGAAAACTCGAATGACTGGGGGAAGTGGCCGCAGGTATAGGAGAAGGGCGCGCCGAAAAGTTTTTTCGCGCCGTTGAGCGCCTTCTCCAGGTCCGGCCCCATGATGCCGGGCTGAACCGTGACCGTCTGGTTGACGGGATTGAGCGTCAGGACGCGGTTCATGCGGGGAC
>JBDRLK010000568.1:0-2740 GCA_043813155.1 Pseudomonadota bacterium
GAGCTGCATGGAAAATCCGTTCTGGTCGTCGGCATCAGGGGGCTCGCGAGCATGAGCCCGCCGGACCTGGCAAAGCGCCTGGAAGCGCACGGCGCGAGGAAAGCACAGGGCACGGCCGTTGACGTGCCTGGCCTTCGGCGCGCGTTCGACCTGACGCACTTTCCCCTTGCCCGGGCGATCGACGACGCGGATACGGCCGAAGGCCTGGCCGCGGCCGTGGCGGACGAGGCCGCGAAAGCGGGCTGGGACCTTGTCGCGCTGCCGCCCGTGCTCGGCCTTGAAAAGTGGAAAGAGACGGGAGAGATCTTCGACAACGTGCTGGGCCGGTCATGGTTCGAGCTTTTGTCCGCGCCCCCGTCCGTGCCCGGCCTGCGCCTGCACAGGGCGCTGCAGGCCTACGCGGCATCGGCCGGCGCGAAGATCCTTCGAGCCGACGTGAGGGGAGCCAGGCTCGAGGGGGACAGGATCGTCGAGATTAAGGCGTGGGAAGGGGAAGTTTCCCACACGCTCGCGCCCGACGAAGTCGTTCTTGCAACGGGCCGGTTTATTGGCGGCGGCATCATGCTTGAGGAAAGCGGGGCGGGGGGGGCCTTTGAAACGCTGTTCGGGCTTTGCGCGACCATGGATGCCGACAGGGGAGACGGGGACGAGCTCCTGGGCGCGGGCGTGGCAACGGATGACGAGCTCAGGCCCGTGGACGGCGGCGGCGGCGTCGTTCTCGCGAACCTGCGCGCCGCGGGCGCGGTGCGCGCCTGCGGCTCCTATGCCGCGGCCAAAGGCGGGCTGGGGACCGCGGCCCTGCTGGGCTACAGGGCCGGTGTGCTGGCCTCGACGGCCGCAGGCGCCGGGAAACCTCGTCCCGCCGGCGAAGCGAAAGAGCGCACCGTGACCGCGCTTCCAAGGGCGGGGCAGGAAGGGTGCCTGGGGTGCGAGGTGTGCTCCGGCGTGTGCCCCGTGCTGGGCGAGAGCCTGCGCGTGGGGACGTGGTACCCGGGCCCGAGAACCGTGGGGGGGCTGAGCCGCTCGGGCCCGCTTCTCGACGCCGGCGCCGAGCCGCTTTCCCTGTGCACGCTGTGCGGCGCGTGCTCGTCCATCTGCCCGGCAGGCGTGCGCAACCACGAGACCGTGGCATCGCTTCGCGCGCGCCTTCTGGCCGAGCACCCGGACGCGGCGCCCGAGGCGTACCATGCCATGCCCTCGGCGCTGAAAAAATACGGCAACGTGTACGGCGTAAAACTGGAGCCCATCAAGGGGCCGCGGCGAAGCGACGCGCAAATTGCTTTTTTTCCGGGCTGCGCCCTGTCCTACTTCGAGCGCGACAGCGCCGGGCGAACCGTCAAGCTGTTCGAGGCTCTCGGCATCCCGTTTTCAGTTGTGGACGGCGTTTGCTGCGGGGGACCGCTGGACGTCCTGGGGCTGGAGCCGCCGCCCGGCCTCATCGAAAAGAACCGCGAGGCTGTCAGGGCCACGGGCGCCTCGGTGGTGACGGCTGCCTGCCCGCGCTGCGCCCACAGGCTCAGCCGCGACCTGGGCCTGGAGGGAGTAAGGGTCGAGCACACGCTGGAGACGCTGGAGAGGATTCTTCCCGACATTCCCGGGGAGCTGATCGGGCGGGTTCGTAAAAAGCTCGGCAGGATGAAGGTCACGTACCACGACCCATGCGAGCTGGGGCGCTATCGCGGCAAGTATGACAACGCGCGCCGCGTGCTCGAGCTCGCGGGAGTGAAGCTGATCGAGATGCCCCACGCGCGCGAGCGCAGCGCCTGCTGCGGCGCGGGCGGCGGTCTTCGCAGCGTGAACACGAAGCTGTCGCGGGAAATCTCGCGCAGCCGCGTGGCCGAGGCCGTGCAGACGGGCGCCGAGGTTATCCTCACGGAATGCCCGTCGTGCCTGCACAACCTGCGCACGGGAAGAACGCGCAAGCAGCGCATTGAAGTGGACGACCTGACAGCCCTGCTCGGCGGGGCGCTGGAGGACTGAACAAATGGAAGCGTGGCGTCAGTCACGCCCTCTTTTCGTGGGGGCTCTTCTTTGCCTGTTTTCTGTGCATGGCTGCGCTTTGCGCACGTGAGGTCTTTATAAATGAATTTTAAAATAAAAAAGTGGCTCTGGCTTGGAGGGATCGTGCTTGTCATCACTGCCGCGGACCAGGGATCGAAGATATGGGCCATGAAACGGCTGGCCCGCCCCATCGAGGGCCGGCTGAGCCACCCCTGCAGGCCGGACAGCCCGCCCGAGCTGCGCACGGTCTGGCGCGCCGAGAAGCGAATCATCGTGATCAGGGGATACTGGGAATTCATCTACACCCAGAACTGCGGCGGCGTCTTCAGCATGATGACCAAGGCGAAGGACTCGATACGGCGCCCCATGTTTTTCGCGGTTTACGCCCTGGCCATGGCGCTTCTCGTCTACCTCTTCGTCCGTCTCAAGCCGGAGGAAAAGCTGCTGCTCACAGCCTTTCCCGTTCTTTTCGGGGGGGCCATCGGCAATATCATCGACAGGGTGCTGCGCGGTTATGTCGTGGATTTCATTTTCTGGCACATCAAGAGCAGGGCCGCCTGGCCTGTTTTCAACGTGGCCGACATAGCCATCAGCGTGGGCATCGGGCTCGTTCTCGTCAACATGCTTTTCCTCGCGAAAAAGAAAGAGCCGCAGGCCGAAAAACAGAAGGAAGCTTCGGGTGAATAGCATTTCAGGCACTTTCACGGTGCCCGATATCTCGTAATAATCGTCGTTCTGG
>JBDRLK010000569.1:0-6732 GCA_043813155.1 Pseudomonadota bacterium
AGCATCCGTTAAAGGTCGTTAGGATGCAGTCCCCGTCCACTGCGCATTCGGGCGGCTCGGCGGGATCGGCAGACGGCTTTTGCGCTGCGGGCTCATCACTGCTCTCGGGATTTCCCTGCAGCTCGGAAACATAGGCCTGCGGTTCGCTCACGGCGGCCTGCCGGCCCGGTCACGTGCCGCAGCCGCCCGTTAACATCGCCGCCACAAGAACCGGGAATACCACGATCGCAGCAATTTTACATTTTACATTTTTCATTTTTCATTGTGCAGCGGGCTCCGGCCCGCGGCTAGCGGTACTCGTCCAGGCTCTTGGGCTTGAGGTCACCCGGCCTCAACCGCGAGATGGCCTCCACGAACCGCCTGGCAATCTGGATATTCGTGATCAGGGGCACGTCGAAATCAACGGCCGTCCTGCGGATGATGTGGTCGTTGTCGAGCTCTTCCTTCTCGATGTTTTTCGGTATGTTGATGACGAGATCTATTTTCTTCCCCGTGATATAGCTGATCGTGTTGGGCTCCTTTTTTTCCAGCGGCCAGTACAGCACCTTGCTCTTGATGCCGTTGGATTCGAGGAAGGAGGCCGTTCCGCCCGTTGCGTAGAGGCTGAAGCCCATGTCACTGAGAATTTTCGCGTGATTCAGGAATTCCGCCTTGTATTGAATCGGCCCGGTTGACAGCAGAATGTTCTTTTTCGGAATCCTGAAACCGACCGAGATCAGGCTCTTGATGAAGGCCTCGTTGAAATCATCCCCCAGGCAGGCCACCTCGCCCGTGGACACCATCTCGACGCCCAGAACGGGGTCCGACCCCTTCAACCTCGTGAAGGAAAACTGCGGCGCCTTGACGCCCACGTAATCCAGGTCAAAGGACGAACGGTCGATCCTCGGGACCTTGCGTCCCACGATCACCTTCGTGGCCAGGTCGATGAAATTGATCCTGTACACCTTGCTGACAAAGGGGAAGCTGCGCGAGGCACGCAGATTGCATTCGATCACCATGATGTCATTGTCCTTGGCAAGGTACTGGATATTGAAAGGGCCCGTGATATTGAGCGACTTGGCGATTTGTTTCGTCGTTGTCTTCACCCTCCGCATGGTCTCGAGGTAGGTTCGCTGCGGCGGAAGCACGATGGTCGCGTCGCCGGAATGGACCCCGGCGTTCTCCACGTGCTCCGAAATGGCGTAGCAGTACAGCTCGCCGCGCTTGCCGATTGCGTCGATCTCGATTTCCTTTGCGCCCTCGATGAACTTGGTGAGCACGACAGGGTGCTCCCTGCTGACCTCGGACGCCTTGACCAGGCATTCGTTCAGCTCGCGCGCGCTCAGGACGATGCTCATGGCCGCGCCGCTCAGAACGTAGCTCGGCCTGATGAGCACTGGATACCCCACGCTGCGGGCGAACTTCCTGGCCGCTTTCAGACTGGTGACCTCTTCCCAGGCGGGCTGGTCGACGACAAGATCGTCCAGCAGGCTGGAGAACTTGTGCCTGTCCTCGGCCCTGTCGATGTCCACGGGCGAGGTGCCGAGGATCTTTACGCCGCAGCGATGAAGCGGCAGCGCCAGGGTGTTGGGAATCTGGCCTCCCATGGAAACAATGACGCCTTTCGGCTGCTCCTTTTCGCAAATGTCCAGGACCCGCTCGAGCGTGAGCTCCTCGAAATACAGCTTGTCGCTCACGTCGTAATCCGTGCTCACCGTCTCGGGATTGCAGTTGATCATGATCGTCCGCAGGCCCGTCCTGCGAAGCGCGTTGAGGCAGTTCACGCAGCACCAGTCGAACTCTACCGACGAGCCGATCCTGTAGGGACCGCCCCCGAGCACGATGACCTGCCTCTTGACCTTCTGCTTCAGGTCGTGCTCGCCGGCATTGTACGTCATGTAAAGGTAATTGGTCTTTGCCGGGTATTCGGCCGCCATGGTGTCGATCTGCTTTTCATAGGGAACGATGCCGGCGTCGATTCTCTTCTTTCGCACCTCCGGCTCGGTGCTTCCGGTCAGGATCGCGATCTGCTTGTCGGAAAACCCCATTTCCTTGGCCCGGCGAAGCACCCCGTCGGGCAGCTTCTTCAGGCTGCGGCCTTCCAGCTCTACGCCCGCCTCCACGATGTTTTTTAACTTGTACAGGAACCAGGGGTCGATCTTCGTGAGCCCTCGGATCTTCTCGATGCTGAAGCCCGCTTTCAAAGCTTCGGCTATAGCGAACATCCTCTTGTCCGTCGGCTGGCGAAGCTCATTCTCGAGGTTGCCCGTTTTCAATTCATTTCCCACGATGCCGTTCATGCCCACGTCGAGCATGCGCACCGCCTTCTGCAGGGCCTCCTCGAAGCCCCGGGCGATGGCCATGACCTCGCCCACGGACTTCATCTCCGAGCCGAGTATCTGCTCGACCATGTGGAACTTCTGCAGGTCCCAGCGCGGGTACTTGATGACAATATAATCGAGGGCCGGCTCGAAGCAGGCCGACGTTTCTTTCGTGATGCTGTTTCTGATCTCCGTCAGCCCAATGCCGAGACCGAGCTTGGCCGCGACAAAGGCCAGGGGATAGCCCGTGGCCTTTGAGGCCAGCGCGCTCGAACGGCTCAGCCTGGCGTTGACCTCTATGATCCTGTGGTCCGCCGAGTCGGGCGACAGGGCGAACTGCACGTTGCACTCGCCGATCACGCCCAGGTGCCGGACGAGACGGATGGATTCGGAGCGAAGCTTGAAGTTTTCGGCGGCTGTCAGCGTCTGGACCGGCGCCACGACGATGCTCTCGCCCGTGTGAATGCCCATGGGGTCGAGGTTTTCCATGGAGCAGATCACGATGCAGTTGTTATGGCGGTCGCGAACGACCTCGTACTCGACTTCCTTCCAGCCGTCGAGATATTCCTCGATGAGAATCTGGTGCGTGTGGGAAAACGCCTTGGCCGCGATCTTGCGCAGCTCGCTCTCGCTCCGCGCCACGCCGCTGCCCAGTCCGCCGAGAGCAAAGGCTATCCTGCACATCACGGGATAGCGGACATGCTCGGCCGCCTTCAGGGCCTCGTCCACGTTGGAGGCCGTCCGGCTGGCCGGCACCTTGAAGTCGCCCTTTTTCAGCTCCCTGGAAAAAAGCTCCCTGTCCTCCGTGTTGCGTATGGCATCGACGGGCGTTCCCAGGACCTCGACGCCGTATTTTTTCAGGGTCCCCTTATCCCACAGCTCCATGCCCACGTTGAGAGCCGTCTGCCCGCCGAACATGAGCATGATGCCGTCCGGCTTTTCCTTTTTGATCACCTGCTCCACGAAATCGGCGTCTATGGGCAGGAAGTAGATCTTGTCTGCAAGGTAGTCCGAGGTCTGGATGGTGGCGATATTCGGGTTGATGACGATGGTCCTGATCTTTTCCTCTTTCAGGGCCTTCATCGCCTGGCTGCCGGAATAGTCGAACTCGCCCGCCTGGCCGATGCGTATGGCGCCCGAGCCCAGGATCAGAACCTTTTTGAACGACTTTCTCATGTTGCGCTCAACAAACCTCTCCCTTTTCCTTACTTGTGATATCCATGAAAATCGCTGGATTGTCAACAATGAATCCCTGCATAAGCGAATATTGACGCATTTTCGAACCGAAACTCTTGCAATGTTATCATGCTGATATTATAATGTAAGCATGATAAGAACACAGATTCAGCTTCCGGAGGATCTCTACCAGGAGCTGCGCAGGATCGCGTCCGAGCAGCAGCGCTCCATTGCGGATTGCATTCGCGAAGGGGTCAGGATGTTTCTGGGCAGGGCTCGGGAGAAGAACAATGACATCATGGGCGTCGCTGGAAAATTCAAGCCTCTTCCCCTCGATGATCTCAAACCGCATGACCGCTGGATCGCAAAGGCGGCGGAGCGTCCGCACCATGACTATGGCAAAGAAGACGAGGAGGAGGATCGGTGATGAAGCAGGTCTTTGTGGACACGTCGGGATTTTACGCCATGCTGGACGGCACGGATCCCTTTCACCCGAAGGCGCTGGATTGCTTCAACAGGGCCGTAGAAGCGTCCTGGCAGCTCGTAACGACCAATTATGTCATGCATGAAACCTGGGCGCTGATCCAGGCGCGGCTAGGCTGGGAGGCGGTTGACGCGTGGATCGACCGCGTCGCGCCCCTGTGCGACGTGGTGTGGGTCGATGCCGCTCTTCACGGGCTGGGAGAGGCCCGGTGCCGCCAGGCCCGCGAGCGCCGCCTGAGCCTCACCGACTGTATCACGATCGAGACCATGCATCGCCGCAGAATCACCGATGTGATAGCAGATGACGAGCACCTTTCCCGCGAAGGCTTCAAGCTGCCTTAAAACGGCAATTGCCTGAAGATCGACGTCGAGGTAGCGGAGTAGACATGTAAATCCGAATCAAGGTTCTTGAAAGTTAAACAAGCTCTTGCAGGTCCTCAATCGTTAATCCCGCTTTTTTCAATATGTTGTTCAGCGTTCCTTTCTTCAACTCTTTATGGTGGGGAACAACAACGGAAATGTTTTTCTCTAGATTATGAAGAAAGACGTGACTCCCTCTCTGGTGATCGACGACAAAACCTGACCTACGAAGGGCCTTTACGACCTGCCTGCCGGAAAAGGTTTTGCTCAAAGCGCGACCTCTACCTCTTTGACCATGACGCCGGGGACCGATTTTATCTCGTTAACCTTTTCCAGCCCTTCGAGATAGCATACGATCGCTTCCTTTGCGTTTTCAATCGCTTCTTCAACGGTCTCACCCTGCGTATAGCAGCCATCGAGGGCCGGTATTTTCACGTTGTACCCGCCTTCTTCAGCCTTCTCCAATATTATATTGAACTTCATTTCAATTCACCTATCAATATTATTACTCCATCAATGAAGTTTTTCAAGCTTCGCTTTAGTCCATAGCCCTTAAAAACATGTCGAACAGGAACTCGGTGTCGTCGGGGCCGGGCGACGCCTCGGGATGAAACTGCGTTCCGAAAAACGGCTTGGATATGTGGATGATACCCTCGTTCGTGCCGTCGTTGTTGTTCCGGAACCACTCGCGCCAGTCCTCGGGCAGCGCGTCGCTGTCAATGGCGTAGCCGTGATTCTGCGACGTGATGTAGCAGCGCTTGGTGCCCGACTCCAGGCATGGCTGGTTCTGCCCCCTGTGGCCGTACTTGAGCTTGTACGTGTCCGCGCCGGCCGCCAGGCCCAGGATCTGCGAGCCCAGGCAGATGCCCAGCACGGGTATGTTCCACTTCAGGGCCCTGCGCAGGTGCTGCACCGTGGCCTCGCACTTCTTGGGGTCGCCCGGGCCGTTCGAAATGACGATGCCGTCGGCCTTCTCCTCCATGAGGTCGTAGTCCCAGGGCGCGCGAATCACCGTGATGTTGCGCCTCAGAAACGCCCTGATGATATTGTTTTTCACGCCGCAGTCCACGATGATCACCTTGCGTCGCCCCCGCTTGTATACGACAGGCTCCTTTATGCTGACCTCGGCGGCAAGATTCCTCTCGTTGGGGTCGTCGATCTCGCAGTCTTCGCCGTGGGCCGTGATTTTGCCGAGCATGGTACCCTTTTCCCTGAGCTTCTTGGCCAGCTGTCTCGTATCGATGCCCCACAATCCCGGAACATCCCATTTCTTCATCTGGTCGGAAAGGGACTTCTTTGCGCTCCAGTGGGAATAATTGTCCGTGTAGTCGGCGACGATCAGACCTTCGACCTGGAATCTTCCGGACTCGTAGTATTTCATGAGCCCGTCCTCGTCCCGGTCCTCGCCGCGCACGCCGTAATTTCCGATGAGCGGGAAGGTCATCACGAGGATCTGCCCCCTGTAGGAAGGATCTGAAAGGCTCTCGGGATAGCCGACCATCCCGGTATTGAAAACGACCTCGCCCGCCGAACACTTTATCGCCCCGAAGCGCTTGCCAAGGTACTCGCTGCCGTCTTCGAGGACCAGCCTCGCCGTCTCTATCTCCATCATTTTGTCATTTTTAGTATAATGAATTATTTGTCAATAGTAAAAGCAGCAGCAATCCCTTGGCGTGCCATTAAATCGCCCCAAGGCGAGCAGCTGCAATATTTTATGTCCAACCCCGGGCGGCTTGAGAAAACCCGAAGCCATGGTATAGTACTGCCGGAAAAAGCGCAGTGCCTCGAATGGTCAAAAGGTGAAGCGTGGCAGCTCCTTTTCAGGTGCGTCAGTTGAAGGAACCGGACATTTTTTCAGGGCGGCGCGGGCCGCCTTAACCTGCTTTTTGATTTCCGTAATAACTATGGTTTCCCGCCGTGCGGGACGATGTCCAGCCAGCTGAACCATAGGGGATGGTGCTTCTTGTACCACTGAAGCACCTGGAGGATCAGCTTCAGGCTCTCGAGCGAAATAACCTCGGGAGGAATGCGGTCGAAAAAGATGCGGATCGTGCTTCCCTCGAACTCCAGGGCCTCGGAGCACAATGTCTGCAGCTCGTTGCGAATGCGCCCCGAGTCCGATATCTTCACCGGTCTCTTGCGAAAGTTCTCACCGTAGATGAACCTGAAAAGCAGGGGATTGAAGACCAGCCTGCTTACCTCGTGCGTTTCCATGAACCTGAGTGTAAACGTCACGCGCTTGTCGCCGCGGCCCGTTGCAAGCCTTACCGTGACCCTGTAAACGCCCTCGGAAACTTTTTCCACGCCGGGGGCGCCCGAGTACGGGGTCCGGGCACATGTAGCCCGACAGGGCCAGGACCTGCCAGTCCTTTTCAGGGAAAAAGTCGTCCGCGCCTATCACGCCCTTTTCCAG
>JBDRLK010000570.1:0-8349 GCA_043813155.1 Pseudomonadota bacterium
GGTTCGGTTCCGGGCTGGCCTGGTGCCCACAGCCAGGGAGCCACGTTCGATGAACTCGAGAAGAACCTCCGCGAAGTCATCGCGATGCTTCTTGAAGACGGCGATCCGAACCTCGAGTCGGAGTTCGTTGGTCTTCAGACCATCCAGGTCGCGTGACCGATGGGTTCCCTGCCAGTCTTGAAGCCTCGCGAGGTGGCAGCGCTGTTGATTCGCCTCGGTTTTCAAGAGGTCCGGCAGCGCGGGTCGCATCGTCAGTACCGGCACCCGGATGGGCGCGCCACGACACTTCCGTTCCACTCGGATCGTGACATTTCACCGACCTTGCTTCGCAAGATTGCTCGGGACATCGGGATCACAGTTGAGGAATTACTGCAACGTGGCTGAGAGCGAGCTGACAAGGCGCACGAAGTCAAGACGTTTGCGAACCTAAATGCAGAGCCCCGGACATGTGCGGTGGGGCACTGCGGACCAGTCGAGTTCTCCTGAGTCAGTGGGAAGCCGTCCGATCCTCATGAATACTGCCTGATATTTCCACACTATTCTGCCCGAAAAGATAGAAAACACTTGACATTTCCCTCAATATATGCGCTATATATAACAGGACGCAGGAGGTTATATATGGGACTTCAGCACCACATTCCTTTGCTACCGACCGGCGCCGAGAAAATCAGCGAGCACCTCGCTTTCGAGCAGTGCGACGGGCGGATCACATTCTTTGATGCCTCTGGCCCGATCTTCTCTTGCCGAGAGGACGACGAGGTATCGCTGCGCTTCGCAGCAGCGATGTTTACATCCCCGGAGCTGGGCCTGGCCAAGCCAATAGAGATTGCCAAGGTGCTGGGACGTCATCGCAGCCGAGTGCACGAGTATCGCAAGCTGTATCGAGAAGGTGGAGCGGAAGCACTGGAGGTCAAGAAGCGCGGTCCCCGTGGTGCAACCAAGCTCAAGGGTACCCGACTGGCCCGCGCCCAGAAATACCTCAACAAGGGCAAGTCCAACCGCAAGGTGGCCAAGATGGTATGCGTTGGTGAACAAACGATTCGAAAGGCGATCAAGGAAGGCCGGTTGACCCCTCGCGAGAAGATAGCGCAATCCCCGAAGGAGAAAACAGCGAAGGACCCCAGTACGCCTCGCGCACGCACCGACGAGGATGCATCGTGTGCCGGTGGAGTGGCGGTGAAGCGTGAGTTGGAGCGTGCCATGGCGCCGACCGGCATGCTGGTGGAGGCGAAGCCAGAGTTCGAGCCGGCCGAGTCGGTGGTCAAGGCGGGCGTGCTGGTGGCTCTTCCCGCGCTGCTCGGGCAGGGACTCGTCGAGGTGGGGCTGAATATCTACGGTGGTCTGAAGAACGGCTACTACGGCCTGAAGACCATGCTTCTGACCTTCGGTTTCATGGCCCTTGTGAGGATCAAGAGCACGGAGCAGTTGACCAACTATGCACCTGGAGAGTTCGGGAATATCCTTGGTCTGGACCGGGCGCCAGAGATGAAGACGGCACGGCGCAAGCTCGCTGAGTTTTCCGACCATGGCCAAGCCCTGGAGTTCTCTCGGGCTTTCTCCGAGCGCTGGGCAGAGGACGATCCGGACGCGCTCGGCTACCTGTACATCGACGGCCACGTACGTCCGTACCACGGGCGCAAGCACAGGATTCCCAAGACCCACGTGCAGAGAAGGCGGCTGTGTATGCCCGCGACGACCGACTACTGGGTCAACGACGCGAATGCGGAGCCGTTGATGTTCGTTACGGCTCCGGCTAACGAGGGGTTGCTCGCTATGATGGACAAGGATTTGCTTCCGGATATCCGCAGGCTGGCGGGTGACGAGCGTCGCACGACGCTGATCTTCGACCGCGAGGGATGGAGCCCGAAGCTTTTCCACAAGTGGGAGAAGGCCGGCTTCGACGTGATCACCTATCGCAAGGGTAAGTATCGGCCCTGGCAGAGGCGCTGCTTCGAGGAGGTGACGGTCGAGCTGTGCGGTCGAAAGGTGAAGTACCTGCTGGCCGAGCGGATTGTCCGCGTGTCCAAGGGCTTCCGCATGCGCGAGGTCAGGCGCCTTTGCGACGATGGACACCAGACCTCGGTGATGACGACCCGGCGCGATCTGCCGATCGAGACCGTGGCGCTACGCATGTTCTCGCGCTGGCAACAGGAGAACTTCTTCCGCTACATGCGCCACGAGTTTGCGCTGGATCACCTGCCCACGACGGCCGTGGAGCCGGCGGACCCGGAGCGCAGCGTACCCAACCCTGCCATCAAGGAGAAGAAGCAAGAGATCGGTAAGCTCAAGGCTCAGCTAACGAAGGCAGAACAAGCATACGGCCAGAAGGCGCACGACAACCCGGAGAAGGAGCGCCGCACTGTGCGGGGTTTCAAGATATCGCATTCGGATATGGGCAAAGAGATCAAGGAACTGAGAGCAAGACGCGAGCGACTCGATGCCGAACTCAAGGCGCTTCCCGCCCGTGTGCCGGTACGAGAGGTGATGGACGGCGCACCTATTGTGCAGCTCGAGCGCGAGCGCAAGATCATCACCGACACGCTCAAGATGGTGGCCTACCGCGCCGAGACGCAACTGGCGAACCTAGTCGGACCGTTGCTTCCGTATCGGGGTGACGAGGCTCGCAAGTTTATGAGGCAGGTGTTCGAGCTACCCGCGGATATTCTACCCGACTATGAGCGGAACGAACTCGTCGTTCGCCTCCACTCCATGTCTAATCCACGATCAAACCGGGCTCTGGCCGGACTGTGTAATGTTCTCACCGACCTGAAGACTCGCTATCCCGGCACCAAGCTCAGGCTTGTTTACGAGGCTCCTTCGCCTGATACTGAGTCGCGATAATTCCTACCGCATGTCCGGGGCTCTGAAATGGGGTTCGGCTGAGTGCGCGTTTGCCGGTTCGCCATAAGCCGCAGGCTAACCGACTGTCATAAAACTGTCATAGTCTGTACGGCACTAGGCGGCACTCAAGGGCACTAGACGGCACTACAGAGAATTGGCGAAAGAGCCGATTTTCAGCGAAATACCGGAAAAAACGGCTTGGACAAAGGCGTTTTAGATTATGGTTGAAAAACGGGGTGAATCGGTTTCGTAAACCGCGGGTCCGGGGCTAAGATAAGGTGATACTTCAGGTCATTGAATCTTCGTTTTCGTTTGCCTGAATCGTTCGAAGACATATAGTTCTTATGAACAAGGGGACGGGCCGGTCGGGTGAAGGCGGCGGTTTCCCGTACCTACATGGCGCGGCGGTACTGGCCGCCCACCTCGTACAGGGCGGTGACGATCCGGCCCAGGCTGGCGCAGCGGACCGTTTCCATGAGCTCGCCGAAGATGTTGCCGCCGGATGTTGCGACCTTCTTGAGCCTAGCCAGGGCCTCGTCCACCCTGTCCGCGCCGCGGGCCTGGAAGGCCCGCAGGTTGTCGAGCTGCGCTTTCTTCTCTTCGGGCGTGCTCCTTCGAAGCTCGAACTCGGGCTCGCGGTAGCCGGGCTCCAGCCTCCTGGGGTCGATGTAGGTGTTGACCCCGACGATGGGCATGGTGCCGTCGTGCTTTTTCATCTCGTACAGGAGGGACTCCTCCTGGATCTTGCTTCGCTGGTACTGAAGCTCCATGGCGCCCAGCACCCCTCCCCTCTCGCTGAGCCTCTCGAACTCCTTCAGGACCTCCTCCTCCACGTAGTCGGTCAGCCATTCGACGGCGTACGAGCCCTGGAAGGGGTTCTCGTTCTTCGTGAGCCCGAACTCCCGGTTGATGATCATCTGGATGGCCATGGCCCGCCGCACGCTCTCCTCGGTGGGCGTGGTGATGGCCTCGTCGTAGCTGTTGGTGTGCAGGCTGTTGCAGTTGTCGTAAATGGCCAGCAGGCCCTGGAGCGTTGTCCTGATGTCGTTGAACTGGGCGTCCTGCTCGTGGAGGCTGCGGCCCGAGGTCTGGATGTGGTACTTGAGCTTCTGCGTCCTGTCGTTGCCGCCGTACTTCTCCCGCATGGCCACGGACCATATCCGCCTGGCCACCCGGCCGAGCACCGAGTACTCCGCGTCCATGCCGTTGGAGAAGAAGAAGGATAGGTTGGGGCCGAAGGCGTCGATGTCCATGCCCCTGGACAGGTAGTACTCCACGTACGTGAACCCGTTGGCCACGGTCAGCGCGAGCTGCGTGATCGGGTTGGCGCCCGCCTCCGCGATGTGGTAGCCGCTGATCGAGACCGAGTAGAAATTCCGAACATTGTGGTCGATGAAGTACTGCTGCACGTCGCCCATCATGCGCAGCGCGAAGTCGATGGAGAAGATGCAGGTGTTCTGGCCCTGGTCCTCCTTCAGGATGTCGGCCTGGACCGTGCCGCGCACCGTGCTGAGCGTGTCCGCCCGGATTCCTGCCGCCTCCTCGTCCGTGGGCTCCCTTTTATTCTGCTCCCTGAACCTGTCCATCTGCTGGTCGATGGCCGTGTTCATGAAAAAGGCGAGCATGATGGGCGCGGGCCCGTTGATGGTCATGGACACGGACGTGTTGGGGTCGCACAGGTCGAAGCCCGCGTAGAGCTTCTTCATGTCGTCAAGCGTGCAGATGCTCACTCCGCTCTCGCCCACCTTGCCGTAGATGTCCGGCCGCTCGTCCGGGTCGTTGCCGTACAGGGTCACGGAATCGAAGGCCGTTGAAAGCCGTTTCGCCTTCTCGCCCCTGCACAGGTAGTGGAACCGCTTGTTGGTTTTCTCGGGAGGGCCCTCGCCCGCGAACTGACGCTTGGGGTCCTCGTCGGTCCGCTTGAAGGGGAACACGCCGGCCGTGTAGGGAAAGCTGCCGGGCAGGTTTTCGAACATCAGGTACTCGAGAAGGTCGCCCCTGTCCCGGAAGCGCGGGATCGCGACTTTCGGTATTTTCGTTCCGGCCAGCGTCTCGCCGGTCATGGCCACGCGAAACTCCCTGCCGCGCACCTCGTAGCACATCTCGTCCCCGGTGTAGGCCTCCTCGCAGGTCTTCCAGGTCTCCAGGGCCATTTTCGAATTTTCGGCAACCTTGCCCCACAGCCCGGCCGCCTTTTCCTTCAGGTCCCGGCCGTCCACGTCCTTCGAGACCTTTTCCATGGCCTGAGCTTTGCTCACGAGCTCCGCGTCCTTTTTCACGCGCTCGCGGTACGCGCGGCAGGTCTCGGCGATCTCCCCCAGGTACCGCACCCTTTCCGGCGGGAACTGGCGGCCCGACGTGGTGACCACGGACATGTTCTCCTCCGGGATCAGGACCTTGAGCTCCATGCCCGACTTTTCGCCGGCCAGCTTCATCAGGTGAGCGTATAGCGCGTTCACGCCCGAATCATTGAACTGGGAGGCTATGGTGCCGAACACGGGGTAGTCTTCCGGTTTCATGGCATAGTCCGCGGAGCGGCTCCTTCGGTAGTGGTTGCGTATTTCCCTGACAGCGTCCTCGCTTCCGCGCCGCTCGTACTTGTTCAGCACGATGACGTCGGCCAGGTCGAGCATGTCGATCTTTTCGAGCTGCGAGCTCGCGCCGTACTCGCTCGTCATCACGTACACCGAGACGTCGGCCAGCCCCGTGACCGCGCTGTCGCGCTGGCCGATGCCGCTCGTCTCCACCAGGACCAGGTCGAAGCCCGCGGCTTTCAGGACCGCCACCGCGTCCTCCATGACCGGGGGGAACTCCACGCCGGCCGTGCGCGTGGCGAACGAGCGCATGTAGGTGCGCGGCCCGCTGATCGCGTTCATCCTGATCCTGTCGCCCAGCAAAGCCCCTCCCGTGGCCTTCTTGGTCGGGTCGGCCGCCAAGACCGCGATGGTCATGCCAGGGTTGCCGCCCGTGAACCTGCGCACCAGCTCGTCGCACAGGCTGGATTTTCCCGCGCCGCCGGTTCCCGTGATGCCGATCACCGCGGCCCTGCTCCCCGCCGCCTTTTCCAGCACCGCCGGCTTCAGGGCCTTCCACCGGTCGCCCGCGGTTTCCGCGAACGACAGCAGCCTGGCAATGAGAACGTGCTTTTCGGGGCTCACGTCGTCCAGCCCGGGAAGCGGCATGCCGGTGAACCCCGGAAGGAATCTTTCCGCGTCCGGCTTCGGGTCCGCGAACTCGCCCTCAGCGCAGACCGTGGGGAAATCCGCGCGCTCGAAAACGTGATTGATCATGCCCTGCAGGCCCATCTTCCTGCCGTCCTCGGGGCTGTAGATCCCGGCCACGCCTTTTGCGTGCAGCTCATCGATCTCGCCGGGCCTGATCACGCCGCCCCCGCCGCCGAAGATGCGGATGTGAGGCGCGCCGAGCTCGTCGAACATCTCCTTCATGTAGGAAAAATATTCCATGTGGCCGCCCTGGTAGCAGGTGACGGCCGCGCCCTGCACGTCCTCCTGCAACGCCGCTTCCACCACTTCCTGAACGGACCTGCTGTGGCCGAGGTGGATGACCTCGGCGCCCGAGGCCATGAGCAGCCTCCGGATCATGTTGGCCGTTGCGTCGTGACCGTCGAACAGGCTCGTTGCCGTGACGAAGCGAAGGGGGTTTTTCGGCTTGTAGGGCTCCGTGGTTTTTTTCTCTGCCGCCTTTATTCCCGGGCTTGGATGCGCCATGGTTCAGTACCTCTCAAGTTCCTTTATAACAGGTTGTGTTTTCCCCTCAAAGCTTATCACTCAATTCAGTTGACGATTTTGAGCCCCTCGATCCTCTTGAAATGATTTGCATTGTTTGTAACCAGGGTCAGATTGTGAGCCGGGCCGCAGCCCCGCCCTGCAATAGTATTTAAAACAAATTTCTCGCGATCACAAGCTTCTGTATCTGGCTCGTTCCCTCGTAAATCGTCGTGACTCTCGCGTCGCGCAAATGCCTCTGGATCGGGAACTCTTTCACGTACCCGTATCCCCCGTGGATCTGGAAGCACTTGGCGCAGATCTCGTTGACTTTTTCCGAAGCATAGTACTTGGCCATCGAGGCTTCCTTGGTGTAGGGCCTTCCCTGGTCCTTGAGCCAGGCCGCCCGCATGGTGAGCTGCTCGGCCGCGCTGATCTGCGTGGCGCAGTCGGCGATCATCCACTGGATGTCCTGGAACGCGGAAATCGGCTTTCCGAATGCCATGCGGTCCTTGGCGTACCGGACGGTCTCGTCGAGCGCGGCGCGCGCGATTCCCAGGGACTGGGAGGCCACGCTGATCCTGCCGCCGTCCAGGGCGACCATGGCGAGCCTGAACCCGCGGTTTTCCTCGACCATCATGTTGTCCAGCGGCACCTCGCAGTCCTCGAACACGAGCGACGTTGTGTCCGACCCCTTGAGGCCCATCTTGACCTCGCGGCGGCCCACGCTGAAGCCCTTGAACGCGGGCTCCACGAGAAAGGCGCTGACGCCCCTGGCGCCCTCGAGCTCCTTGCCGCCCGTCCTTGCCCAGACCACGAAAACGCCCGCGAGCTCGCCCGACGTGATCCACATCTTCTCGCCGTTGAGAATCCAGCGGTCGCCCTTGCGCCGGGCCGTGGTCCTCAGCGCGCCCGCGTCGCTGCCGCAGTGGGCCTCGCTGAGCGCAAAGCTCCCCGCCCCGGCCTCGCCGCTCGTCAGTTTCGGCAGGTATTTTTCCTTCTGCCCGTCCGTTCCGAACCTGCTTATGATCTCGCCCACCATGTTGGTCACGGCCATGACCACGGCCGTGGACGCGCAGGCATAAGCCACCTCCTGGAGCACGAGGCTGAGGGCCATGCTGCCGGCCTCGCTGCCGCCGTAGTCGGCGGGCACGTTCACGCCCATGTAGCCGAGCTCCGCCAGCTGCTTGAAGATCTCGCGTGGAACAGCCCCCTTCTCGTCCCACTCGTCCGCCCTGGGAAGCAGGACGTTGCGCGCGAACTCGCGAATCTCTTTCCTGATAAGCTCATGTTCCTGTGTCAGGTTTAAATCCATTTCAAACTCACCTCATCCCATGGTGTGGTGCTGCATGCCCTTGGCGTGCCTTCGGGCAGGCTGTTTCCGTGGCGCGCCGAGGGCGCGCAGCACCAACTGATTTCGATTAACAGACGGAGCTTATTCTATCGATATTTCAGGCCCCGTCAATTACCCATGCCTAATTTTATAGATTGCAAAAGAAGTAATTGATGCCTATATTACGATAGAATTGTCATGGTTCCCATGTGTGCAGGAATATTCATAACGGCGGCGCTCGTTCTTTCAGCTGCCTGCAGCAATCCCGGTGAAGAGGCCGTGCCATTGCCGCCGTCTGAGAACCCCGAGCCGGATTTCCCGCTCAACATCAGGAACCTCGAGCATTTCCAGCAGCTTGTCCGGGCCGGGATCCCGGCGCTTGACGAGCCCTTGTCATCCGCGCTGGCGGACGGCGAAAAGGGCGTGTACCTGACCTTTGACGACGGGCCG
>JBDRLK010000571.1:0-11839 GCA_043813155.1 Pseudomonadota bacterium
CCCGCCCTTGACCTCGAACAGCACGAATTTCCCGGGCAGCTTCGGATGGGGAATCACGAACGTGTTCTTTTCGGACTGGCCGATGGAGACGTTCTCCCGCCGCCGGGCAATCTGCTCTTCGACGATTTTCCCGCCCTGGATGACACCGATCCTGAGGACCCTGGGGGCTGCTGCGCGTGACGCCGGCATCGGCGCCACTCTCCGGGCCGCCGTCGTTCTGAGCGGGGCGCCTTTTCTGGTGCCCATTTGGCCTGCAGAAGACATCGCTAACCACCCTTAAGAGATTTGACCTCTCCCTTACCACTTACCACGGCGAACTTGAACCGGTTGAACTCCGCCTGGCCCGCCGTGTACAGCACCTCGGACAGCAGCCTGTAATTGATCCTGTGATCCCCCAGAATCATCGCCATCCCGATTGACGTAACCGCCTGTGGATTGCGCTGCCTCATCGCCTTGGCCTTCTGCATGGCGTTCTGGAGCGCCTGGAAGAGAGGCTCGATGAAGAAACCCGTGGCCCCGTCCCTCTTGTTGCTGGGGTCGACGGCTCCCTGCCTCAGGTCGACCACCTTGGCATCGTCCACGAGGATCGCATGCGTCGTAATGGCGATCACGACCGACCTTTCGAGAGGATCCTTGGCCACGGACTCGGGCAGCGTGAGCACGTCGGACTGCTGAATGTTCACGGGGTCCGATGCGTAGCTCTTGAGAAGGAAGCACAGAATAATAACCATGGCGTCCATCAGGGAAGTGATCGTTATCCCCCCGGGATCGAACTCTCTCGTCCTCCGATTCACCTTGCGAGCCTTGCGCTTCCTCATCCACAACTCGTCGATCGGGCCTCCTCCGTCCTGCTGGGCTCCGCCTTGATATTCCATTTCCATCTGTTACCTCAATATATTATAGATGTTTTCCCCATTTTACCCGGCCGCGCGAGGGATTCCCCGCGGCCATAATTATATGACCCCTCCGAGGAGGACAACATTGGGAAAAAGTTCACCTTTACTGTCATCCCTAGTGGCGTCCATGACTTTTACGATAACCCCGTAAAGTATGCTCTTTTCAGCACCGATGTTGATCTGGCTCTCGTCCTCGTTCTCATCCTTGATTTCCCTGATCTTTTTCGCCAGGCCGTCGTAGTCGTAATCCATCTTGCCCTCGACCCTCTTCTTGGGAACCGTGGGGCCCGCCGCGGAAGTGGCGTCCACGCCTCCACCCTCGGACGACAGATTCTGACCCTTGGCGCTGATCGTGAAGCCCTGGTCCGTCACGAGAATGGTAAGGTTCAGCGGCAGCCTGTCGGGCTGCTGCTGCTGCTGGGCCGCCTGGTTGAAGCGCGGGGCGTTCACGTTGATCACGCCGTACGTTACGAACGTGGCCGTCAGGAGCAGGAACGGGATGAGAAGGCAGACCAGGTTCATCACCGGAATGAGATACGCATCTTCTGGCTTCTCTAATGGTTTTCTTTTTCTGGCCATTTTTACCTCAATGCAAAGATAGCATTATTCGTTTGGACAACTACCCGCTCATCTGTGTTCCACCGGCCCGGATCCTTGCGATAAGCAGATTCTCGAGTTTCAGTGAGTACATGTCGATGTCATCCGTGATCTTCTTTGTCAGGGACGCGAAGATGAGGTAGAAGGCCAGTGACGGAATGGCAACGATCAGGCCGAACGCGGTGGTGGCCATGGCCAGCGCGATACCGCGTGCCAGCAGGGCCGCCTTCTGCTCGGGCTGGGCCTGTTCCAGGGCGGCGAACGCCTGGATCAGACCGACGATGGTTCCCAGCAGGCCCAGCAGCGTCGCGATGTTCGCCAGCTGCGT
The DNA here is from genome assembly GCA_043813155.1 of Pseudomonadota bacterium. Lineage (GTDB taxonomy): Bacteria > Myxococcota_A > Polyangia > DRWM01 > DRWM01 > JBDRLK01. The sequence continues at coordinate 1,822 of JBDRLK010000571.1, forward strand.
CAGCATGATCGTTCGTTTCTGGACCTGTGGAATGACCTCCAGGGACGCCTCCTCGATGGAGTTGGAAATCTCCAGCTCCCCCTTGTTGGCCTTGATCAGTCCGGCCTTGATGACCTTGGCGAGAGCGGCCGACGGCGCGGCGTTGCAAAGCTTGATGGCCCTGTCGATGTTGTTGGCCATGACGAGCTTCATGATCTGCTGCATGAACGCGTTACCGTTGATGTTGAACTTGAAAAACAGGAAGATGAACCTTTCGATCACGATGCCGACCACGAACACTGAGGGAATGATAATGGCGTACATCCAGATTCCCCCTTCGGAAAATGCCTTTGCGATTCCTTGCATGTCTTCGTCTCCTCTTTTCTTTAGGGTTATGGGTTTAAAGGGTTAATAATTCCTCTATATTCCTTGTTTCGGAATAGACTTAAATAACATATTCAAAATCAATTTTCAACTGCAATATTAAAATACTTCATCTTTGACTGATTCTATGATCTCGTCCGTATAGTCCTCTTCCATCTCCATTATCTTGTAGCCGAAGCTGGAGCGCTGAAGGATATAGAACGCCTGCGGCTTCTGGACCCTGCCCTCGATTACGATCTCCTCGAGCACCACGGGGCCGCTGCTTTTCTTCTTGTCCTTCTTCTTGTCCTGCGCGCTGCCGACAGCCGGCAACGAGCCCGCCAGCACCAGCGTAACAATAATAAACATGATCGCTCTTGCAACTTTCATCGCTTTCTCCTGTTCGATTTCACGGGAGGCTCCCGATTTCACGGGAGGCTAAAGCCTCCCCTACCCGTGAGTATAAGTTCGATGCTACTGCCACTCGTCATCATCCTCTTCGCCGCCCCCGGCGGCCGGCTCCACCTTCTTGTCCTCGCCGCCCCCGGCGGCAGGTTCCGCCTCCTTGTCCTTCTTCTTGGCCTCCAGCTTCTCCTGGATTTTTATCATTTTATCAATTCTTTTAAGATACATGTCTATGTCAATCTCCTCCGACGCCGCCTTCGCCCCCACCTCGTCCCTGTACTTGAGAAAATTCGATTGCGACTTGCGCAGGATTTCCTTCCTCGTCATGTCCTCGATGGACTCGGCCGAAAAGTACAGTATGGCGAGATTGAAATAGATCATGGATTTCGGCACTCCGAGCTTCTCGGCCGTGTCATAGGCCTTCATGGCCTCCTTCCACTTGCGCATGCCCCTGTACGCCTCGCCGAGGTTCAGGAAGACCTCGCCGTTGAACTCGGACACGGCGGCAAGGGCCTCGAGGTGCCCGGCGGCCTCCTCGAAGTTCGCGCCGTCCAGGAGCAGCACGGCCAGGTTGTTTCTCGCCTCGAGGAAATAGGGGTCCAGCTCGACGGCCTTCTTCAGGTGGGTCCTGGCGAGCTTCTTTTTATTTTCCGCCAGCGCGATCCCCGCGAGGACCATGTAGACTTCCGGGTCCCGGTCATCGATGTCCTTGGCCTGGTTGACGATGAACGTGGCGAACTCGTACTGGCCGTTTCCCAGGTAGGCCCTGGCAAGCGCGATCATGGCGTCCAGGTTCCTCTCGTCATTCTTCAGCACGGCCTTGGCCACGTCCATGGCCTTCGAGAGCCTGCCGTCATCAACGAGAAGCTTGGCATAGGCGGCCTGCATGGCGTAGGACGCGGGGTACTTTGTTGCCTTGGGCTCGATGAATTTCAGGGCCGTCTTGTGCGACCCCGTTTCCTTGTACTCGATCAGGGCGTAGGCCGCCACGGGAGGGCCGTAGCCGGGCTTGGCATTGAAGGACTTGGAGTAATACTTTTTTGCATTCTTCAAATCCCCATCCTTCTCCGCCATGACGCCCAGGTTGTAGGCCGCAACGTAGGCTTTGGGATTGGCGTCCAGCGCATCCTTGAAGCTCTTCCTGGCGCCCGACATGTCCCCGCTTCCCAGCAGCGCGATGCCCGCCTGGGTGCTCTGGTCCAGGGGCTCCGGCTCCTTCACCGCGGCGGCCGGCTTTCCGTCATCATCATCCGTGCCCTCCGAGCCCGGGTCTCCCTCGAGGCCGTACGACTCGTCTCCCGTTTCTCCCTCATCATCCGCAGGGGAGAGGATGGGCTTGTCGAGGTCGGCCGGCGTCGCGGTCTCCTCCTTGTTCTTGTCGCAGGCGGCGGCCAGCAGGGCGGCGGCCGCGGCCAGGCATCCTATAATGTTTCTATTGGTCCGTATCATGGTCATAATATCCTCCCGCATGGGCGATCCTTGTCTACTTTTTCACGTCAAAGGAAGAAACGCCGTAGCTGTCTTCGATGCTCATTGTCTTGCCCTTTTTGAACATGGGGTAGTCGTCGGGGTTGTAGGCATTGAGCCTCTCGAGCGTCAGCTCCGTCCAATTGTTGAAAACGCCCGCCGCCTTGCTCAGCTGCAGCGCCGTGGCGTATTCCTTCTGCGCCCCTGCCTCGAGCGGCGTGACGAGGCTCATGATCTTCGACAGGTACAGCTCCTCGGCCTCGGGGCCCAGCTTCACGATGGACTTGGGCACCGGCGCGTCGAGCAGGATCTTCGAGTGCGTCTCGTACAGGTAGCCGATCCTGAACTGGCCGGCCACGGTCCAGTCGGGCGAGGCCATGTTGACGACCTGGGCGTACTGCTGGGCCATCGTGTCGCGCATCTCCTTCAGTTTCGCCAGGTCCTTGGCGACCTGCGTCTCCTGGTTCGTGTTGAGCTTGAAGCTCTCGATCTCGCCCAGCCCCTTTTCCACGAGAATGAACTTGGCCTCGGCCGCGTGATCGACCGCCGTGGAGCCCTTCGTGAGGTCGCTGCGCACGAAGTTGTACTTGACGATCACGTCGCCCAGCGCCTTCTCGTAATCCTTCTTCTTGCCGAGCTTCTTGTAGGCCTGCGCCACGGCCCAGGCCGCCTCGACCCTGTGCTCCGCCGCTTCCTTCGTGGTCTGGAACCGGTTCTCGAAGTTCTTCATCTCCGTGATGACCTGGTTCCACATCTTGCCCTTCTCGTAGCCGCGCGCCGCGTTCCACAGCGCGTCCACGGCTTCCTCCACCTTGTCGGTTACCTCCGAGTAGCGCTTCCAGTATTTTGCGGCCTCCTTGTAGTTCTGCTGGTTCTCGAGGATCAGCGCCGTGTTGAGGACGGCCCCCTTGCGGTCGGGGTGGTCCTTGAACTTCGGCTCGTCCGCCAGGATCTTGTAGTTGTTGAGCGCCTTGTTGTACTCAAACGCCTTGAACGAGTTGTCCGCGAGCTTGAACAGGGCGTCGCCCATGAAATCGGACTTGGGGTACTCGTCGATAATCTTCTGGGTGACGCGGAGCGCGGACTGGAACTTGTTGCACTCCTCGTAGGCAATGGCGGCATTCCACAGCATCATGTCCGCCTCTTCATGGTCCGGGGTCGTGTCCACCGCTTTCTCGAGCTCGACCGCCGAATCCTCGAAAAGGCCCTTGTCCCCGGTCTCCTTGGCCTTGTTGAACATTGCCATCGCGTTTTTCGCCTGCAGGGAAATCAGGACCTTCTCGGCCGTCTTGCCGATCTCCTCCGTTATTGCATCCTCCGTGCCTCCGCACTGCTTCTCCTGCTGCAGCTTGGCCAGCCTTGCCGACTCATCGAAGTTCTCGAGCTTGCTCGCCATGGCCGACATGTTCTGCCACGAGTAAGCGCTGATGTTGTCCGTCTTGCAGTACTTGTCGTAGATCTTCTCAAACCTGGCCCCGGCCTCCTCCCAGTGGCCGTAATTGTAATAGAGCTCCGCCGGGTTCCACGTGAAGGCCGAAGCATTCTTCTTGTCGCTCGGGAACAGCTTCATGTACTCGTCCATGGCGTCCGCCAGCCTCTTGATGGACGATGGAATCACTTCCGCCGAGACCGTCAGGGCCCCGCCCGTGCCCTGGACGGGCTCGGGGGGCCCTTCCCTCACGGTCATCATGCCCTTGGCCACCTCGTCGTCCCTGAGCTGCTCGACGGCCTTGACCACCATGAACGCGGCGTCCTTCTGGTACCGGTTGTCCATCTGGGAGTCGCGGACCTCCTCGTACACGGGAATCGATTTCTCATACTGCTTGGACCAGAAATAGGCCTCGGCCATGAAGAAGTGCATCTCGTACGAGTCCGCGGTGTTCGGGTAGTTGTCCAGGTATTTCTGGTAGGCCGTGGCCGCCAAATCGTATTCCTCGATGGCCCGCGTGAAAATCTCGTTGGCCTCGGCCGGGTCGTCCTTGGTCTTGGCCACGGTCTTGAGGTTCTGGGCCACCTCGTGGTGGTGAAGCGCCGTCTGCTTCAGCGCGTCCTCGGCCGCGATCAGGGCCTTCTGCTGGATCTCGGGCTTGTCCATGTTGGCCTTCCACCAGTCCGAGTCCTTGCCGTACTGAGCGAGCCTGGCCCGCGTCTCGATGACCTGCTGCTCCATCTTCTCGCGCTGATAGGCCTTCGCGATCTTGATCACGACTTCGGGCGCCTCGGAGGCGTTGGGCCACCTGTTAAGATACTCCTCGAAAACCTTGATGGCTTTCAGGTTCGCGTTGTCGTCGATGTACACGTCGCCCAGCCAGTTGAACACCTCGGAGGTCCAGGGCCTGTCCTGGGGAATGGTCGCGGCATCCATCAGGCGATCGAGGCCCGAGACCGGGTCCGGGGCGCCGTCGCCGTCCCAGTCGGGCTCCCAGAGGCTCAGCGCGATGTACTGGACGGCCTCCGGCCTGAGCTGGGAGCCGCTCTTGCCCGTTTCCTCGGCCTTCCTGTCGGAGTATTCAACGACCTCGATGAAATCCTTGATGGCTTCCGTGTAGTTGCCGTGGCGCCAGTACGACCAGGCCAGCTTGTACAGGGCCAGATCGTAGAACGTGGAATCCTTGTCCTCGAGCGCCTTGGTGTAGGCGCTGATGGCATTGGAAAGGCCCATCTTTGAATAGTCGAAATCGAAATGGTATTCCCCGATTCTCAGCCACGTTTCCGTGAAGAACCTGGATTTTGCCAGGCGCGCCTTGCAGTCCTTGTACGTATCATGGGCTTCCTCGGCGAAGATCACTTCGTCCGCAACCTCGCCTTCCGTTGAAACGGCCGCCAGGGTGGAGGAGACATGCGCCTCTTCCGCGGCCCCCTCGCCCTCGCCGCTCAGCTTTTTCTCCTGGAACTCCTCCAGGTCGTCGTAGGCGTACCTGTTGGAGCATGAGAAAGCCAGCCAGATGAGCTTGGCCTCGTCGAACTTGCCCATTTCATTGAAGCAGAACCCGAGCAGGTAGTAGACGCCGTCGATGTTCCTGTAGTCGGGATAGTGCGTGATGAGTTTTTCATACATCTCGATGGTCTGGCCAAAATCCCTCTTCGGCTCCTCGGGCACGGAGGCAATGAGGCCCTTCTTGTACATCTTCTCCTGTTCCCTGTTCTCGTCGTAGGCCTTCAGGTAATCGAGGTAGGACTGCTCGTAGTACAGCTCGGACAGCCGGAACATGGCGTCGGGCGTGTACTCGGGATTTTCGGGGTACTTTTCGAGAAAGGCCTCGAAGTACGCGATGGCGCCCAGGCGCGCCTCCTCCTCGAGCCGCTCTTCCTCCTCGATCTGCTTGCCGAACTCGCCCTCAATCTGCTTTTTGCGAAGCTCGTATTCCCTCTTGATGATGTTCTTGATTGCGTCCTTGAACTCTTCGGAGCTGCGGTCGTATATCCCGATGTCATCCGCCAGCTCCTTCAGCGCCGATTCCTCCTCGGCCGTGGGAGGCCGAATGGTCCCCAGGCTGAGCCCCCCGTAGACCGGCGGCTCCGCGGTTTCAACGCCTTCCGGGGCCTCCGCCCCGGCGGGAGCTGTTTCGGCCGGCGCCTCCGCGGGCGGCTCGCCGCCGGCTTCCTGCGCGCCGGAAAGGCTCGACACAAAGCCCGCGGCCAGGATCATCATCAAGACCAGAGGTTTTATCTTCATGCGCATAGCCTATTCTCCTTCTTCTTCCTCTGTTTTTTCCTCATCCTTTTCGGCTTCGAAAATTTCCTTGAACTCGTCGTCCAGGAACTGAAGCTGCTCCAGCCTCTCGCTCGTCAGGTACTGAACCCTGTTGCGATGCTCCTCTTTTCTTCCCCATGCCACGTCGATCACGCCCACGTCGGCCTTGACGATCAGGTCGTCAAAGCTCTTCTTCACCTCCGTGAAATCGGCCAGCGTAAGGAATCCCACCACCTCGCCCGACTCGCCGGAAAGCTTTTCCAGCTCTTCTTCCTGCGCCTCCAGCTCCAGGGTTTCCTTCTCGATGGTGGCCAGTATCTCCTGGCTCTTCTTCATGGCCATGGTCTCGACGATCGCGTTGAATGAATTGATTTTCTTCCTGACGCCGTCCATCCTGTCGATCATGCCGTCGAGCTTGGACATGGTGCCCGAGTCCACGCCCGCGCTCCCGAGCAGCGAGACGGTTTCCTTCATCTGTTTTATGTACACGGCCCTGACGCTCGTGTCCCTCTCGTCGCTCTCGTCCCCGATGCCCACGCTGCTCTTGGCCAGCTGGATCATCTTGACGATCGTCTTGATCTGGCCGCGATACCCCTCCACTGCAGCCTCCTGCGCGTCGAGCTCCGTCAGGACCGCCTTGACGTCCGCGGGAATGACGCCCGTCTTTTCCATGATGGCGCCCTCGATGTACAGCTTGGTGGCTACGATCTTTGCATGGAGCCTGTCGACCTTGGCTTCGCTGATGGCCAGGGCCTGCCCCAGCTTGCTGTAGTTTGCCTTCGCCTTCTTTTCCCTTTCCGCGAACTCCTCGGGAGACGTGGGAAGACCGTCGATGACCTTGTCAAGGTCTTCCATTTCATTGCGAATGGCCCCCAGCTTTGCCGAGCTCGTGCCGGGCGCCAGGCTTTCGGTGTAGGCCAGCATGGCCTTCAATAGCTGCGTGAGCCGGTTCTCGATCTGCGTGGCCCTCGCCTTGCCGGATTTCAGCATGGGGAAGGCGTTGACCTTGCCCTTGCCCTCGAGAACGAACTTCATCTTGTCGATGAGCTTCTCGTTGTCTTCCAGGACGTCCTCGCACAGGGTGATCTCCGACAGGAGCTGCATGCCCCTTTCCGTCAGCGGGTTCTGCTTCATCCATGCCATCGCCAGGGACGGCAGGAACGATCCCGCGTCGAAGGTCCCGAGGTTCGCCTTCACCATCTCGTCGAAATATTCCTCGGGGTCGGGATGCTCGGAGATGATCTCGTCGAGCTGGTCCTTGACGGGCTGGAACTGCTTGCCTATCTCCTTGAACAGCGCTATGGCATCGTCGTACCGGCCCGATCTCAGGAGGAGGTTCCCCCGAAGGATCTTGGCGTCGGGGATGAGCTTGCTGCCGGGATTGGAGATGGAAAGCACCTCGAGCGAGCGCTCCGCTTTCGTGGGGTCGCCCATCTTGATGTAAACCATGGCGATTTCATACAGGGCCGTGTCGTAGAGATCCGACGTGGGCGGGATGGACTCGTAGCCCTCGGCCGATCGCTCGAGCTGGTTGGTCTCGTAGTAGAGCCTTCCGAGATTCAGCCGCGAAAGGTCGAGGACCTTGCGCTCCTTCGGCGACTGGGCGCTCATTTTCGACAGCGCCTCGAAGATGCCGATGGCGCTCTGGAAATCCTGTTTTCTCGTGTAGACTACGCCCATGAAAAAACGCGACTGGTAGTAATAGTCCTCCGTCTCCTTGATGCCCTGGAAGGTCTGGAGCGCGCGATCGAACTCATCCTTGAAGTAAAAGTATTTGCCCTTCACGTATTTCGTAATCGATTCCACGGCCCCGCCGGAAAGGGAGTCGAGCTGGCTGAAATACTTCTCCGCCCCCTCGAACTGCTGCAGGTGCATCGATATCTCGAGCAGGCGCGAAAGCGCCGGAGTGATGTACTGCGAGAACCCGGACGAACCCTGATGGTCGAGAATCTCGATATACCTGGTGCGGGCCCCGTAATAGTCACTGGCGTGGAACATCGACTCGGCAAGCATGTAAAGCGCGTTGGGGAAAGCCGGGTGGCCCTGATACCTGTCCACGATATCGAGGAAAATGATCGCCGATCTCTGGTAATCGCCCAGGCGGAAGTAGAGCTCTCCGTCCGTAACCCTCTTTTCAATGTGCGTCGCGGCCACGGCGTCCTTTTCCTTGAGATAGGTCTGCTCGAGCGCTGCAACCTCAGACTCGATTGTCGATATCTCGGAAAGAATCTGATTCATATCCATTGCCGCGTGCGAACGGCCGGCTGCGGAAACGGCAATTCCCGCGAACAGAATGATGGCCATTTTTTCGAACTTCATAATAACTCCAAGAAATGATTGCTCGGAAAATATAGGGCGGCCCTTCAGGCCGCCGTAATCCTTCCCGGCGGGGCCAAAGCCCCGCGCTGCAGTTGATAACCAACGTCAACCCCGATTACTCGGACAGGGCGCCTGCCTCCTCGACGTACTTGATGGCCGGTCTCTCCTCGAGGGGCGTGGCGATGTTGCCCCTCTCAAAGATGACGACCTTCAGGTTCTTCGCCTTGCCCTCATCCACGCTGAACGCATGGGAGGAGCGCACCTTGAACCTGTAGTCGTTCAGGTAGGCAAAGAGGCCGTAACCGTTGCCCTTGTACTCGATGTTGACCGACAGGGTATGCTCTCCGGGCACGACGGGGGCGTTGAACAGCTCGATGCCCTTTTTCTTCTTCATCCCCTTCTCGTCCGCCTTGTTGTAGACCGGGACCCCGTCAAGGATGAAGACGGCTTTGACCAGGCGGAACGAGCTGCCCATCGTGTCGGAATAAACGATCTTTGCCCTTGCGCCCGCGCCCGCGGGGCCTGACAGCACCTTTTCGGCCAGCAGGCTCAGGCGCGCCTTGGACCTGAATATCTTCTCTTTGAGCTGGTTGACCCTCTGCTCGAGGTTCCTGAGCGTGACGGAATAGGCCCCGGCCTTCTTGATGATCTCGAGCTCGGCGTCGTCCGATCCCTCGACGGCCGCCGTGTCGGCTTCCTCGCCCGTCTCGCTCTCCGCGGCCGATTCCTCCGGCGCCGGCTCGGCCTCCACGGCCGCGTCCTTGCCTTTTGCTTTTTGCCTTCTTTTTCGCCTGCGCTCCCCCGGCCAGGCTGAAGGCCATCAGTACGAGAATTACTGCCAGCTTTTTCACTGTCGAGTCGTTAATCATTGGTTTCCTCCAATTGGTGGTTAGGGCTCGCTTGAAAACAACTTCCCATTTCCGGCCGAGCCCTCAATTACTGCTCCATGCCAATGCTCTTCTCCTGATACTTCACGGCGGGCCGGTCTTCGAGCTTCGTGTTCATGTCGCCCTTCTCAAAGCTGATGATATCAAGCTTTACTCCTTTGCCTTCTTTGACCTTGAAGTTGTACTCGGATCGAACTTTAAACTTGTACTTTGAAAGATAAGAAAGTATTCCGTAACCGTGCCCGCGAAAAACCAGCGTGACCCCGAGAGAATGCTTCCCGGGCAGGATCGCGCCGTCGTAGATACCCGTATCCTGCTCCTCCAGGAGGCCGTCCTCATCCGACTTGTTGAAAATGGGCGCCCCATCGAGGGAAAAAACAGCCTGGACGAGAACGAAATCAGGGCTCATCTCGGTCTGATAAACGAGCGCGATCCGGCTGCCCTTTGTTTCCGCCGACGACAGGACCACGCTTACAATGTCGTTCATTCGCTTCTCGGATTTAGCTATTATTTCCTTCAGCCTCTTGATCTCCTCAATGATCTTTTCGATGGAGAAATCCTTGGGCGTAACCATGGGGGCGGGCTCGGGCTCCTCGACCGGGGCCGGCGCATCCACCTCCCCTCCTTCTTCCACAGTCCCGGCGGGCGTTTCCGCCGCCTCCCCGGCTTCTTCGGCCGCCTCTTCGGCTGCTTCGGGCTCGGCAGGCGGGGGGTCCGCATCTTCCGCATCGCCCTGGGCCGCAGCCATGCCGGGCAGTATCAGAACAGCGCATAAAGTGATGAACAGCAATTTTTCTTTGAATCTTATTATCATGTTTACCTCAAAAACAGACTTACTCTTTTAATTTGATATGTGCATAATGTCAAGAAGAAACAGGCAACTTGTAAAAAGGTCCTTTTCAAG
>JBDRLK010000572.1:0-4343 GCA_043813155.1 Pseudomonadota bacterium
TGCGCGGCCGATGCTCCCTGCCTGGCCAACCGGGGCGAGCCGGAAGACCCCGGCCTGACCTTCACGGCTCCCGAGGCCGGAACGTATTATTTCGTGGTCGAATCGATCCACGCGAGCCCCACGAGCAAGGGCTACAACATCACGCTGGATCACCCTCCGCCCGGGCAGATCTGCACGGACCCCATCATAGCCGACGCCCTGCCCATGAGCAGGGCGGGCGGCGATTTTCTCGACGACCTTACCGACGACCACGCATTCGGCGGCGAGGGCTGCGGCAGCGCCGACGGGCCCGAGCTCATCTTCGCGCGGAGCATGGCGGCGGGCGAGACCGTGAGATTGCGCGAGACGGGGAGCCTGAACGCGGTGCTCAGGGTGATGTCCGAATGCAGCGACGACGCGGCCTGCCTCGCCAGCCGGGACGAGCCCGAGGACCCGGGCATAACGTTCACGGCCCCGGCGGACGGCGTGTATTATTTCATCGTCGAGTCGGTCCATGCAAGCCCGACCATGAAAGGGTACAACATTGTCCTGGAGGAAGCGCCGGACGGCAACCTGTGCACGGACCCTGTATGGGCGCCGGACCTGCCCACGTCCGTTTCCGGGGGCGATATCATGGACCGCTTCACGGATGATTACACCTTTACGGGCGCGGGCTGCAGCGCGGCCGGCGGCGTGGAAGTTATTTTCGCCCGGGACATGAGGTCGGGCGAGACCGTGCGTTTCCGCGAGACGGGCAGCGTGGACGTGGTCCTGAGGGTGCTGGCGTCCTGCGAGGCCGGGGCCGCGTGCCTCGCGGACCGGGGCGACCCGGAAGACCCGGGCATCAGCTTCGCGGCCCCTGCGGCCGGCGTCTATTATTTCGTGGCCGAGGCGATTAACGCGAGCCCGACCATGAAAGGCTACGCCATCACCCTGGACGATCCGCCGGAGGGCAACCTGTGCGAGGACCCGATCGTGGTCGACGCCCTGCCCGACGGGACGGCGGGCGGCGATTTTCTCGACGTGTACACGAATGACTATGATTTCACGGGAGCGGGCTGCACCGCGGCGGGCGGGCCCGAGGCGATTTTCGAAATGGCCATGGAGGGCGGCGAGAGCGTCCGCATAAGCGAGCGCGGCAGCCTCAACGCGACCCTGCGCGTGCTCGGTTCCTGCTCGGCCGGCGCGGCCTGCCTCGTCAGCCAGGCGTCCCCCGAGGACCCGGGCCCGGTCTTCACGGCTCCCGCCGACGGCACCTACACCTTCGTCGTGGAGAGCGAGAGCGCCTTGCCCACCACGAAGGGATACGACATCCACGTTGAAGCGCCGTGATCGGCGCGCGCCGCGCGGCCATGAATTATTTCGCGCGCGGCGCGTCAAAATGCCAAGTCCTTGCGATGAAACGGGTCCAATAATGAAACAGGTCGGCGCCATCGGCGCAACGCAAGAAGCCCGTCTTCCTGAAAACACGACAACAAGGAGTTGAAAAATGAAAAAATGGATATTGAAGACAACCGCGATCCCGGTTGTTTCGATGCTTGCGGCGACCCTGGCCCTCGGCAACGCAGGGCCTTTCATCGTCAAGTATCCCGGCGGCGACACTGCGGCCAAAGGCGTCCTGGCAAGGCTGGACCCAAGCCTCAAGCCCGGAAAGGAGACCTCCCTGGAAGTCCTCAGGCAGGATCTTGCAATATCCATTCTTCCCGGCTCCGCCGTGTGGCAGCCCGGGGACGGCTCCACCCCGCTGGCCCAGGTCTCGGCCGCCTACAGCATCAAGAACCCGACCGCCAAGGCCATAACCGTTGATTTCGGCTTCCCGATCCTGCGGGGCATATACGTGAGCCCGTTTTCCATGATGCCGCGCCCCGACGTTGATGTTCATGTGGACGGGGAGTGGCTGGACTCCACGATAATTTCGAACTCGGCCATCTACGGAATAATCCGCCGCAGCTCGCGAGAGGTCATCGACAAGGGCATTTCGGCCGACGCCGAGCTGGGCAAGCTCGTCAAGTCGGTCAAAAAGGCCAAGGAAAAAAGCCGGCCGGCCGCCCGGAAAGCGCTGAAGGATTACCTTGAAAAAGCCAAGAAATGGTCCGGGCACGACGCCGCGCTGATGAGCGAGTACGCGGGCCTCGACTTCAGCAAGGCTGTTTCATACCCGAAGGATCGCGAGATGGGCTCCTGGGCGACCGACGCTGAGCTGCAGAAGGTCTCGAACGCCAACCTGGGCGCCCTTTCCGCGATCGGTGAGCAGAAGGCCACGCAGCTCTTGGCCCGGCTGGCCACGTGCTTTGACCCCGCGGCCGGCCCCTCCTACGAATCGATATTCTCCGCCTGGGGGGGGGACGTGAAGGAGCAGTCGATCGACTTAAGGACCGGGAAGGTCCGACAGCGGGAGTTCAGCCTGCCCAAGAGCGCCGAACAGGGCGCGGCCCAGGCCCAGGCCAAGCCCGAAAAGAATCAGGAGGCGGCAAATAATCCGCCCGCGCTCATCGTGGCGGCCACCGACCCCACCATCTACGCCCGCGTCGATTACCTCGACGAAAACGCCGGGCTCTCCGGCGCCCAGGAGGCGTCGCTGAAAAATATCCTGAAGAATCTTCCCGTTGTTTTTACGTTCGCGCCGATGAACCTGCTTTACTACAGGGTGAAATTCAAGGCGAAGTCCAAGCGCCTCGTTACGGTCTCCTACAGCCAGTATTGCTACTCGGATACGGCCGATCCGGCCAGCTTCCAGCTTGCCTACGTGCTTCACCCGGCCAGCCTGTGGAAGAAGTTCGGAGACATCAATGTCGAGGTCCGCGTGCCGAAAAGCGTAAAACCTGTCTGCTCCTTCCCGCTTGAAAAGGACGGGAACAAGAAGGGCGATAAAAAGAGCGAGGATGCCGCCGGGGACGTTTACAGGGCCGCGATCAAGGACGATGGGGACAAGACAGGCGAGCTGTTTCTGGGATTCGGCCAGGACACGTGGAAAGCGGCGACCAAGAAGAAGACGAAGGCAAAGAAGTGAGCGCCGATGTCCGATCACGTCACACGCCGTGAGTTCTTGAAGGCAGCAGGCAGCGGCGCCGTCTGCGCTGCGGCGGGGCTTGCAGGCTGCTGCGGGCCGCGGGCCGCCGGCCCCGGGGAAACAAATCGAGGCGCCTTGCCGCCGGCCGGGCAGAGGAAGGTTATCATCGCCGTGTTCGGCGGGGGCGTGAGAAACAGCGAGACCATAGACCCGTCGGGACGCAACACCATCCCGCGCCTGTGGAACGACATGGCGCCCGGCGGCACGCTTTTTACAAACATGCGCGTCGAGCACAAGGTGGTTCATCCCAACAGCACCGGCTCGATCGCCACCGGGCACCGGGAATGGGACGACATCGACTGGACCCGCCCCGTTGCGCACCCCACGGTATTCGAGATGTACCGGAAAGCCCTGGGCGCGGACGACACCGGCGCATGGGCTTTCGTGTACGCTTCGATACTCTCGCAAATCGGGCACAGCTCGGACGCTTCCCTCGGCGCGCGGTACGCGGCCAACGTCGTCGAGCCGCCGACCATACCGCGGGCAACGGCGGAGGAGATGGACCGCATCATGCGTTATGCCGCGTCTTCCGGCTCGGCCGGGGCGGAGCTGGATGCCGCGGCCGAAGCCGAAAAGCTCGTCAGGCAAACATGCCGGATAACCAGGTCGGGCCTGCGCAGCGCCGGGGCCGGGAAATTTCTCGACGAGCGGTTCGCCGCGTACAAATCCGGCCGGGGAACGACCAGCCACGACGCCTTCCTGACCGACTGCGCCGTGGCGTGCATGGAAAGATACGAGCCGGGCGTGATGATGGTCGCCTACGGAGAGATCGACTGCGCCCACTACGGCGTGTGGTCGCGCCATATCGACGCTATCCGGCGAACGGACGAGCTTGTCTGGCGGCTGTGGCGCAAGGCCCGGACGCTGCCCGCTTACCGGGGCAAGACGCTCATGCTTGTCCTGCCGGACCATGGCCGCGAGCTTGACCGTCCCGGCGGCCCCGGCTGGATTCATCACAGTGATTTCTACACCGGCAGGGGCGCGGACGAAGGCTGCCGGCGGGTATGGATGCTCGCGTCGGGGCCCGGCGTTGCCGCCGGGCGGAAAATCGAACAGCCTGTGCCGATAACCTCAGTTGCCGCGACGGCGCTCGAATTTCTCGATCTCGATGCCACGGCCGGCGCCGGGAAATCGGTTCTCGGCTCCCTGGCTTAGTACAGCGCCCCGCAAATCAGGGACCACCACTCTACTGCGGCCGCGCCTGTGGGCAATGAGGCGGGGTCCCTGCGGAAGCGGAAAATCGTTCCAGACGAAATGGCTTCCGTGGGGTGCACTTTGCGGCTTTCGTCCTCGC
>JBDRLK010000573.1:0-3509 GCA_043813155.1 Pseudomonadota bacterium
GGGAAACGGGAGCCTAAAGGCTCCCCTACCCGTGGAGGGAAACGGGAGCCTAAAGGCTCCCCTACCCGTGGAGGGAAACGGGAGCCTAAAGGCTCCCCTACCCGTGGAGGGAAACGGGAGCCTAAAGGCTCCCCTACCCACCTGTGGGGAAAAGCCGATTGCTTGCAAATTAGACGATCTTCGACACGGCTTTATTTGATTCAACGCGCAGGGGCCTGACATCGACAATCTCGCCCACGAGCCCGGCACTGTCGCCGGCGTCGGGAATCACGACTTTGAAAAACTGCGCCGCCGTGCCCGACAGCTCGTCATCGGCTGACAGCTTTTCAATGACGGCCTGCACTTTTCTTCCGATATATTTTTCCATGTAGGCTTTTCTTTTAGCGTCATCCAGCTTTTTAAATGCCGCGACCCTTTCGCGGATTTCACGCTGCGCGGCGCCGCCTTTCATGCCGGCGGCCGGCGTGCCCTCACGCCGGGAATAGCTGAAAACGTGCAGGTAGGCGAGGGGGAGGCCACGGACGAATCCAAGCGTTTCCTCGAGCTGCGCCTCCCCTTCCCCCGGAAAACCGACGATCAGGTCCGTGCCAAGCGAAATATCGGGATCGGCTTTCAACAGTGCTTCAATGATTTCTGCGTACTGCGGGGCGGTATAGGGGCGGTTCATGTTGCGCAGGACCGCGTCGCATCCGCTTTGAAGGGGGATGTGGAGATGGGGGCAGAGGCGGCCCGGACGGCCGGAAAAGACCTTGACCAGCTTCTCATCAACGCCCCATGGCTCGATGGAGCTCAGCCTGATCCTGGCGCCGGCATCTTTCTCAAGAAGCGTGTCGAGAAGGTCGGCCACGGCAAGGGGAGGGTCGAGGTCCTTTCCCCAGCTGCCGAGCTGAGTGCCGGTCAGGACGATTTCCTTGGCTCCCCTTTCCACGAACCAGCGTATCTTCTCCACGATGACCTCGACCGATGTGCTGCGCTCCGGGCCGCGCGTCCGCGGGACGATGCAGTAGCTGCAGGACATGGCGCAGCCCTCCTGGACCTTCACGGGCGGCCGGAGCACCCGTCGCGGCCCGCTCGTTTCGCTTTTTTCGCGGCCCGGGGGCGGGTCCCGGCGGGCGATTTTCTCGACCCAGCCCGGGATGTCGTTTTTTCCTGCATTCGAGAAGATTTCCACATGGCCGAACTTTGCCCACGCCGAAGGCGGCGTGATTCCGGTCATGCAGCCGGCCACGGCGATGAGCGCGCGGGGGGATCTTCTCCTGGCCTGTCCCAGGTAGAGCCTCACGTCCCTCTCCGCCCTCGATGTCACGGCGCACGTGTTGATGATGATGATGTCCGCGTCCTCGAAGTTCTTCACGAGCCTCACGTCCAGGGGCTCAAGCTTTCGCATGATCTGCAGGCTGTCGGCCTGGTTGGTCCTGCACCCGACCGTTTTGATGCACACCGCCAGGCGCATGTTCATTCGTAAAGGGAAACCTGGTCCTCGTCCCAGGGGTCGATGATGACGCTCAGGCCGTCTTCGAAGAAGGATTGGTGGAAAATGCGCATCTGTGCGTGGTTGGCGAGCATGACCTCCAGGCAGTCGTCCTCGCAGATCAGGAGCATTTCGTGCGGCGCCGGCGGCCCGAACTGGAAGAGCCCGGCCGTCACGCCGTCGGAGATGTGTCCGGACACGGGCGTGTCGAAGCGCTCGAGCGATTCGTAGTCGTGAAGCACGGGCCCGACGAGGGGCAGTCCCATCTGCCCGGAAAGGATGCCGTAGGCCTCCAGCGAAACAGACTGGTCGCGGGTCGCCTGCTGGTACAGCACGGAAAGATCGTGCTCGAACCCCTCCAGCTGCTCCTCGATGAGAAAGGGCGCGAAATTCACGGGGTCGGCGACGTCCGCGATGGTCTGGAAGACCGACATGAGCGACAGCCCGTGCAGGTCGTATTCGTTGAACGGCATGGGCTGGCCCGGCTCGCCGGCGGTCGTGTACAGAAGCATCGAGTAAATGGCGCCGCCGGCCACGTTGAGCACGGCCGACCCGATCTCGGGCTCGATGGACAGGAAGAGCATGCCCATGGACGCGCCCATGGACATGCCGGAGAAAGAGAGCTTGTCGGTCAAAAGATCCGTCTCCCCGTCGCCGTCGGGATAGGGAAGCACGTCGATGCCGTCCCCCTCTTTGAGCATCCTGACGAGGGAAACGAGATCCAGGGCCGTCTGCCTGAACCTCGCGCTCGTCACGGCGAAGTTTTCCGGTGTGAAGAACTCCATGGGATCGATCGTGCACTCCCCGGGGTTCGCGGCGCTTCTCGATCCGTGAAACACGGCGTCTATCCCGATGATCGCTATGTTGGCCGAGGCCATGCTGTCGCCGATGACGAGGGCCGTTTCCTTGCACACGCCCATGGCGTGCTGGTACACCAACGTATGGTAGGGCGGCCCGATGCCGGCTTCCGGGTCCTCTTTGGGCAGGACGAGAATGAACTCGAGGTCCTCGGTGCCCGTGGCGGCCAGCTTTCCGCTGGACCCGTCGCGCTCGAAAAGGTCCCTGTCGTTCATGAAGCTTGCAGCGGGAAACGTTCCGAAGACGATTTTCCCCATCCTGTCGAAACGGTAATCCTCGAGCGGCAGCTGGTCGAGCTGCTCCGCTGCGCCGGGCATTCTCTCCAGGAGAAGGGGGTGAAGGTTGCCCTCTTCATCCACGGCGTCGTAGACATCGTCGATTTGCGGCTGGGGCGCGTCCCCATCGTGGATGGCCTCCCTGCCGCTCAGCATGTCCTCCGTGGGAGAGAGCGTTGTGAACGTCGTGGCCATGGCCAGGTCGTTTTTCACGTAGCCCTGCTCGAGAAGGAAGGCGACCATGGCGTTGAGATCGTCCTGCGCGGAGGGGTTTTTCGTTTCCGATGTCCCATCCTCGATGATCTTTTTCAAGGATTCGGCCGCGCCGATGGCGTTTCCCTCCGCGTCGAGAACGCATGAGGTCACGACGAGGCCGTACTTGTTCTTAGGTTTGAGGGGACGCAGGGGGCGGACGCCGATGGCGTTGCGGGTCGCGCCGTGCAGGAAAATGGCGGTCTGATCAGCCACCGAAGTCGTTTCCACCGGGATTTTGAGCTCGTCCGCCGAGGCGCCGCCGCTGCCCTCGAGCATGGTGAGGTCGAGCAGGAAAACGCTGGCACCCGGGGCCGTGGAAAGCTCGGGCGTGGCGGGCAGGCTCGATCCCCGCACCGGCGCGGAAAGGGGGACGAGCATGCCGCCGTACAGCCCGAACCCGTCCATGGTGTTCAGGGCGTCGGCGAAAACCGTCCTTTTGTAATCCAGCCTGGCGCCGGTCGGCGTCGAATCATCCGGGACCGTCTTGAGCTGCGTGGGGAAAGGGGCGAGCTCGTCGGCGTTAGCGACAAAGACGTTGAAAATCGTCCTTGCCGAGCCGTCAACGGGATTGGGGCACAGCCCCTCCTTTTCACTTTTTCCGCAGCCGGAGCAATAAAGAAAGGTGACCGCGAACAGGAAAAATATTTTGA
>JBDRLK010000574.1:0-2925 GCA_043813155.1 Pseudomonadota bacterium
CATCCCGGCTGGCTGCGTTGCTGCACCCCGTCACTCGTCGACATAGAACGACTATGCCTCCGTCGTGACGGGGACCCCGCGCCTTGCCAGCCGGGCGCCTCGGCGCCCAGAAGAAGCTTGGTAAACATAATGTTAGAAATAAGCCTCAAAATGGGAAGTTATTATTTCGCGAGCCCTTAGATAATCTTGACATCGAGGCACGCCGGAGGGCGTGCAGCACCATAAATCGACAGGTTCGGCCCTTGGGGTGCCCGCGGTATAAGCGCGCCGGGGGGCGTGCGGCTACAGCATCTCTACAAGGAGGGCCTTGCCCATGCCGCCGCCCACGCAGAGCGTGGCAAGACCGGTCTTCAGGCCGCGCCGCTTCATTTCATAAAGCAGCGAGACCGTGATGCGCGCGCCCGTGGCGCCAACGGGGTGGCCGAGGGCAATGCCGCTTCCGTTGACGTTCGTGATCTTTCTGTCCAGGCCGAGCAGCTTCTCGCAGGCCAGGTACTGGGCGGCGAAAGCCTCGTTGAGCTCGATGAGGGAGATGTCCTCGAGCTTCATTTTCTGCCGCTCGAGCAGTTTTTTAACGGCCGGCACGGGCCCGTAGCCCATGAGCTCGGGCTCCACGGCCGCAACCTGGTGGTCCACGATCCTGGCCATTGGTTTCACGCCAAGCTCGGCCGCCTTTTTGTCGGACATGATGATGAGGCAGGCCGCGCCGTCATTTATTCCGCTCGCGTTGCCGGCCGTGACGGTCCCGCCTTTCTTGAAGGCCGGCTGCAGCCTTGCAAGGGTCTCGAGGGTGGTATCGGGCCTCGGGTGCTCGTCCGTGTCGCAGACCGTGGCCTTGCCTTTTCTGCCCTGTATCTCCACGGGTACGATTTCTTCCTTGAACCTGCCTTCCTTGATGGCCGCTGTTGCCCGCATCTGGCTCGTGTGAGCCAGCTCGTCCTGCGCTTCGCGCGAGATGCCGTGTTTTTCCGCCAGGTTTTCGGCCGTAATCCCCATGTGGATCTTGTGGATGGGGTCGGTCAGGGCCTCGACGAGCATGTCGATGGCCCTTGCGTCACCGAGCCTGGCGCCCCAGCGCATGCTGTCGATGACATAGGGCAGGTTGCTCATGTTCTCCGTGCCGCCGCAGGCAACGATCTCGTGCTCGCCGAGCATGATCTGCTGAAACCCGGACACGATGGCCTGCATGCCCGAGGCGCACTGGCGCTGGATGGTCATGGCCGGGATCGAGAACGGCAGGCCCGCCTTGAGCATCAGGGTCCTTGCGGGCGTGAGCTCGTCGGAGCGCATCATGCAGTTGCCGAAAATGACTTCCTCGACCCGGCCGGGCTCGATGCCGGCCCTCCTGACGGCCTCCTTCAGAACGACGGCGCCGAGATCCACGGCTGAAAAACTCTTGAACATTCCGCCGAACGTGCCGATAGCCGTACGGCACGCGCCGGCAATAACTACTTCGGGCATTTTTCACCTCCGGTGAAAAGCTGTCGGCCTTCAGTTATCAGCCGGCAGCCTGTGGTTGATGGGTCATTACATTATAATGAAACGTTTTGAACAACAAGAGTAGGGTTGAAATACGCGGGTCAGCCGGGGGGGCAGGAGCCGGCGGTGCACTCGCCGCGGTGGCACAGGGGCTCGCCCGCGGCCTGGCGCTCGCAGTCGTTGCCATAGGTTTCTCGGTTGCAGCCGCACACGGGATCGTAGATTTCAGGGCAGCCCTCGGGCCTCTCCACGCAGCCGCCCACCGAATCTTCCCTCCTGCCGCAGTCGCCGGCCGGGAACTCGCAGAACTCGTCGTAGGGGCAGTCCGGGAACCGCGGCCCGCAGGTGCGGATGGGAGGCGGGGGCTCGTCGCACTCGCCCCGGCGGTCGAGCCACACGCCCGCTTTCTGGCGCTCGCAGTCATTCGGGTAGGTCTCGCCGTCGCAGCCGCACACCGGGTCCCAGAGCCACCCGCAGCTGTCGTCCGGCTCTTTGCACCAGCCCGCCCCGCCGGTGACATCGCACAGGCCTTCCGGCCCTTCGCAGAACTGGTACTCGGGGCACACGCCCGTGGGGTCGCCCCGAAGGCAGGGCTCTTCCGTGCAGTCGCCGCGATGCAGGGCCCACACTTCGGCCTGCATGCGCCGGCAGTCATTGGGGTAGGTCTGGCCGTCGCAGCCGCACACGGGGTCCCAAAGGTCGGGGCAGTCATAGAGGGGTATGGGCTCGCACCAGCCCGTGACCCCGGTGTCGTAGCACGCGCCGAACGGCCCCTCGCAGAAAAAGGTGCCGGAGCACGCTTCTTCCGGGTCGCCGGGCAGGCAGGGCTCCTCGGGGCACTCTCCCGGGTGCATTTCCGAGACGCCCGCCAGCCTTCTCGTGCAGATGTCCGGGTAGGTCACGCCGTTGCAGCCGCACACGGGATCGTAGACAGGCGGGCACGGCGCGTCCTCGCGCTTCACGCAGATCCCGGGCCCGCGGCACTGGCCCGCATAAAACTCGCAGAACTCGCCGGTGGCGCAGTGGCTATCCTCGTTGCAGGCCATGGCGTCGGGCGGGAAGTCGGGCGGAAAATCCGGAACAACGTCGGGCGGCGGGGACGTGTCCGGCATGGTGTCGCCGGTCCCATCGGGCCGGGGGTCCGCGACCGGGCCGTCCGTTGCGTCGTGCCCGGAGCCCGAGCTATTATAACACCCGGCAAGCAATACGCATGACAGGGAAAAAACAAGACAGATTCGTGATCTCATGATGTGCTCCATTTGCGGTTCAACCTGAAGTATAACCGAGGATTGTCCGATGTCAAAGCGAAGAAGCCTGCTCCTGCTTCGTTTTATACAGACCCCTGCCGACGAGGATTTTCCTGCAGTCGTCGCAGAGCATGCTCGTGGAATGGTCGAAGGTAAGGACCGTGCCCTTGGCGTCCTCCAGGATGCAGCCCTTGTTGGG
>JBDRLK010000575.1:0-7338 GCA_043813155.1 Pseudomonadota bacterium
GTAAAGGGGGACAGTCTACCCTGAATAAGATCGCTTGTCTTTCCCTTAATTGTTTGGTGGGTCGGTAACCCGGCGGGATATCCGTGCGCGTGGATCGATCGTCAGACCACCGCGAAGCGGTTTAGTTCAACAGGAGGCGGCGGTTGAGGAGGTGGGCTTCTTACGGCACCAATGTTATCGACCAGGAATTGAGCTTTCCCGTGTCCTGGGCCTGGTGGTCTGAAAGGTAGAGCATCCAGCTTCCCTCCGCGTCCTTGCCCGCGAGGGAGGCCAGTTCCTGCTCGCTCTCGTACTCCCTGACAATATTGTTCTGCCAGCCGCCCGTGCGGTCGTGGAGCGGTATCTCGATATCGCCCTTCTTGAGAATGACCCTCAGGTCCCCGATGTAGGTGTGGGAAATATCAAGGGCCAGCGTGATCCTGGACGGTGCGATCGACTCCGTGACCACGATCTCGCTGGTCACGCCCGTCTCGTCATTGTCGGGAATTTCGACGGTTGTGGGCGATTCGTACCGCTTGCCCTCGGCTCCCGGCTCCGTTGCCTCGGGATCGAACTTGTTGTTCTTCACGCCCGACACGCCCATGATCTCGTGGGTTTTCGTGCCCTGGCTCTTCCAGGTGTCGATGGCGTGCTTGTTCATGGCGGCGACGACATTGTACCAGGTGTAGAACCTGTCGCCGTCCTTGCCCTTGCTCTCTACTCCCGCGAAAATGTTCGTGAGCAGTATTCTCGAGAACTCGGCGTTGTTGTGGAACCACCCCGACTCGGTGTCGTTCACCACGTCGGCAAGGTCCCAGCCGAACGCGTCGTCCTCGGTCTTGCGGCACTCGAAGATCTGGCGCGTGTAGTACTCGTAGGACCAGCAGGAGCCCATGTAGAAGATCTGGTAGGTGCCGTCGGGGTAAACGTCGCAGTCCTTGAGCACGCTCAGAGAGCCGTAGAACGAATGCCCGTTGTACAGGATGACCTCGTGCTCTTGAATGCCCTTCTTGAAGATGTTGTCGCTCTCCGGGTTGTGATAGATGTCCGTGGGCGAGATGATATCGATGATCTCCTCGATCCCGTTTTTCACCCTCTTGAAGCGCTCTCCCGGCTCCAGGTCCGAAACCTTGTCAAAATCGCGGGCTTCCATGTAGCGCTTGAAATCTCTCCATTCCATCATGCCCCAATCGTAGTTGCCGACCTCCTCCTCGTGGCCCGCGGCGCCGAAGATCACGAGCACCGTGACCTTGTTGTCCGCCCCGAGCCTGTCGTACTCCGGGTAGGTCGTGTCGGGCGGCGCCAGCGAGGAGATCGTGAACGAGGCGTCGGCAAGATCGATGTCGCAGCCCTCCTTGTTCGGATTGAAGTAATAGAAGTAGTTGTAGTTGGCCAGCGACCCCTCGTCAAAGCCTTCCGCGCACTTGTCCCCCACCCTGTCGAAGAGGTCCCTGCTGTCGGCCGGGACTTTCACGGTTGTCGTGGGGTTGGCAAAGATGTCCTCGATTGTCTTGTTCCCCTCCTGGAGCTCCTCGTGCGAGACGATGGACTCGAGGCGCACCTTGTAAACGATCTTGATAGTACCGTCTTCCACCAGCTCGATCGTTTCCGCTTCCACTTCATCCGAGTACAGGTTCATGTGAAGGAGCTCGGCGTTGATCTTGTTCTTGGCGTACTTGGCCTGCGTCAGGGCCGCGTCCTTCACCTTGTACGAGCTGCCGCGATATTCCTCGAGAATCTCCTGCCGCCTTTCGGCCGTCTCGCCTGAAACGTCCAGCCTCAGCTCGCATGCGAACTCCCCCTCCAGCTCGGTGGCCAGCGTGCTCATGTATCCCGTGTCGGCCTTGCCCTCGGACTGGTTTACCAGGTCGTCATCCTCGGGCACAATGACCAGCTCGTCCCCGCCCTTGTTGCATCCCGAATACAGGGCAACCGTAAAAAGAAAAATCAACATACTCATTTTTTCCATTTCCAATGCCTCCTTTGTTCAAGAAAAAACCAGCGTACTTATACACCAGATCGTACTAATGTCAAGGCAGCGCAGGTTTAGGGTGTATGCACGATTCCGGGGGGAGTATGGGGGCCGGGCCTTGAATCTTGAATTTCATCCATTATTTCTATTAAATTATTTCATAGCGCTAAGAATGAAAAGTTCGCTATTAAATAATTACATTGAAAAACCCCAAAAAATTCAATATTCAAGGCCCGGCCCCTTCGACTACCGCTCTATCCCCTTCCTGGCCTGGACGCCCTGCGCATAGTAATGCTTGATTTCCTTCACCTCGGTCACGAGGTCGGCTTTCCTGATGAAGGATCGCGGCGCGTATCGTCCCGTAAGGATCAGCTCGACGCCGGCGGGCCGGGAATCCATGAGGTCGAGCACCTCGGCTTCGGGCAGGAGCCTGAAAAAGACGGCAGTGTTTATCTCGTCGAGAACAACGATCCTGAAGAGTCCGGAAAGCATGGCCTCGCGGCAACTTGCGAGCCCCCTGCGCGCCCTCGCGATGTCCTGTCCGGAAGGGTTCTCAGTCACGTGGATAAAGCTTTTCTTCCCGAACTGCTCGATGACAATCAGCCCGTCCAGCTTTGCCGCCGATGCCAGCTCACCGTACTTCTGGCCCTTCATGAACTGGCCGAAGTAGGTGCGCAGCCCCCACCCGGCCGCCCTCAGGGCCTGCCCCAGCGCAGCGGTCGTCTTCCCCTTGCCGTTGCCCGTGTAGACCTGGATGCGGCCCCCGGCCTTAATCTTTTTCTTTTCCTGCTTTTTCTTTTCTGTCAATCCCGCGTATCTCCTTCACGAAGATAACGATTCGTTGAATGGCCGTCAGGTTCGCCGATACGCCGACGAAAGTGAGGACGGCGATGACCGCCCAGTGAAAGGGGTGCGCGACCCCCCTTTCGATGAAGCAGGTCACGAAACAATCCGCGGCCGTCGTGATGCCCACGAAAAACGCGCGCTCCGGCCTCTGCATGAAGCCCCCGCCGCTTTTGGCGCCCAGTGCTTCGGCCCTTGACTTTGTGTAGCTCACCATCACGGCGCCGAGGGCCGTCATCGCGGCCAGGGTTATTCCCAGGCCGTTCGATGCCGAGAAGAAATAGTAGCCCAAGCCGATCAGCGTGGCCATCTCGCCGTACCTGTCGAGAACGGAATCCAGAAACCCGCCCACCCTGGACACGGTGTTCGTTCTTTTTGCTATCCTCCCGTCGAGAATGTCGAGCGTGGCCGACGCCAGGTACAGCCATCCGCCGGCCGTGAAATAGCCCATGCCGATGGTAACGCCGCTTGCGATGCCGAAAAGGAGCGCCACGAAGGTCACGGCCGTTGCCGACATCCTCAGCATCATGGCCACCTTTTCAATGGGCGCGACGATCAGCCATATCCAGTACTCGATGAGAAAAACGCCGATGACCGGATGGTTCCTGCTCCTCGACCGGGGCATTCTCTCGGGCATGCCCTTGATTGAGACAAGGATGCCGAAAACAGCCATCATGGAGAACAGGAACGTGAGCATGGAGATGTTGAATATAACGCCGGAGCAGAGGTTCATTGATGATTTCCGTATTATAGTTAGCCTGAGGCGGCTCAGGTGTGCGCTCATTCGCGATTCAAGAAGTGTTATTATTCTGAAAAAGCCTCTTTTGTAAAGTTTTTACTGAAAATAGGGTGTGACTGGAAGTTGTTGACAGGGAGGCTAAAGCCTCCCCTACCCGACGGGGGCAGGGGCGACTTCAGTCGCCCTTTTGGAGTGATGGATCGAACAAGTATGAGTTAATCATAGTACTCGAGGCCCAGGTGGGTGATCAGGTCCTCGCCTCTCAGGTGCCGCAGCGTGTTTTTCAGCTTTTTTAGCTGGATGAAAAGATCGTGCTCCGCCGTGAGGCCCGGCGCCGACATGGGGGATTTGAAGTAAAAGCTGAGCCATTCCTGGATGCCGCTCATGCCCGCCCGCTTTGCCAGGTCCATGAAGAGCGCCAGGTCCAGCACGAGGGGCGCGGCCAGGATGGAGTCCCTGCACAGAAAATCGATCTTGATCTGCATGGGATAGCCGAGCCACCCGAAAATATCGAGATTGTCCCAGCCCTCCTTGTTGTCGCCCCTGGGCGGGTAATAGTTGATCCTCACCTTGTGGTATAACTTTTCATAGAGCAAGGGGTACAGGTGCGGCTGGAGAATCGTGTCGAGCACCGACAGCTTGCTCTCTTCCTTGGTCTTGAACGCGGCCGGGTCGTCGAGCACCTCACCGTCCCGGTTGCCGAGGATATTCGTTGAAAACCAGCCGGCAATCCCGATCAGCCTGGCCTTGAGGCCCGGAGCGATGATGGTCTTCATCAACGTCTGCCCGGTCTTGAAGTCCTTTCCGGCGATGGGCAGGTTTTTCTTTTTCGCAAGCTCCGCGATCGCGGGGATGTCGACCGTGAGGTTGGGCGCGCCGTTGGCAAAGGGAACATCGCTCTTCAGCGAGGCCCAGGCATATATCTGGCTCGGCGCAACGGCCGGGTGATTCTCCTTCATGGCCTTTTCGAAAGCATCGAGGGAAGCGTGGACCGCCTCGGCTTTCTGGTACTTTTCCGTGGACGCGCACCAGATCATGACGCACCTTTTAACGCCGGTCTTTTCCCTGAACGCCCGGATATCCTCGATCAGCTGCTCCCCGAGCTCGATCTTCGTCTTTCCCTTCTTCACGTGATTGCCGTCCAGCCTCGCAACCCATTCCCGGTCAAAAACCGCTTTCATGGGGACGATGCTCGACAGCTCCTCCTTCACTTCCTCCCTGTGGTGGAAACTCAGCACTCCGGATTTTACGGCTGATTCGAAGGCATCGTCGGGAAAGCAGTCCCATGCGCCGAAAACCAGGTTATCGATCGACTCGAGGGGAACAAATTCCCTTATGAGCGGGGAACGCTGATCGGTTCTTTTCCCGAGCCTGATCGTGCCCATCTGCGTGAGAGACCCGATGGGCTGCGCTTTCTTCTTTTTTACCAGCTCGACTCCGGCTATGAATGTCGTCGCGACAGCACCGAGACCTGGAAGCAGCACGCCGAGTTTTCCTTCAGGAGCTTCAATTTTTATTTCTTTTTCCATGATTCACCTCACTTATGGAAACTGTCCTGGCATTAGGACGAATCGCAAGACACCATTTTCAACAAAATAATTTTTTTTTCAATAGGTTAGGGCCAACCCTTGCCGGATTGTTGTTTTCGCAATAACCGTGCCAGTCCCTGACAGCGTCATGATCAGAGGGAGGCCCGTGAAAACCGGCGTTCCGGGGCTGGCGCCGCGGCGGCTTGTGGCCTTGTCATGACAGGCCTGTTACGCAAAAGATACATGGCCCGTCAATGCTCCTCCATCGGTTTTCCACCCCTTCCAAGCAGGCAAATACACGCGGCCGCGCCCATGACTGCGAACCAGAGCAGGAGCTCCTCCATGGCGTCCCTGAGAAGAAACTGCGATGGATTATTGAGCATCATGGCCCTTATAAAGATACCCACGCCAATTATTTTCCCCGTGCCGAGCAGGAATATTGAGCTTCGCAGCACGGGTTTTGCCGCGGGCACGAGCTTGTCCAGCATGGATGAAAGTGCAAAAGCCGGGATCAGGTAGAAATACACCACCAGGAAAAATATGACGAACCACAGCTCGTAAAACATGCCCGTAGGGAGCCATATCAGGACCGGAGAAAACTCCAGGCCGCTGAATCTCATGCCCATGCTCGTCCAGATCGTGAAAATCCCCAGAAGCAGCATGGCAACGGCCGCCAGGGCCGTCAGCACTTCCCTGAATGCGATGTCCCCGGCATCGAGAACAATGCGAATGCTTTTCATCACCATGAGCCCGATGAGAAGCACGACAACGATTTCACTCATGCGGGAGAGCGAAAAATCCAGGAAATAGAGCATCATGACGATGGCGAACAGTGCCGCCCACTCGTTTCCAATTTTTCTCATGATCGAAGGCTTCATGCGCGGCGGCAGAAGGAGCGCCGCGGTAAAGATAAAAAGGACGGCGTAAGCCCATGCGGGCACGCGGGGACCGGCAAGTGTGAGGGACTGCAGGATCAGGAACGCGACGATCCCGGTCCGCCTGAAGTTGAACAGCACGGCGCAGAAAAAACCCGTCAGCGGCACCCAGAGCATGGATGGGTGAATCACATTAAAAAGAGCCTTTGACCAGTAAAGGTGTCTGAACTGAAAATTCGAGACCTTGATGTCGATATTCATGCAAACAAGCAGGCATGCCGATGCAAGCAGGAAAGCGGCCCGGCGATAGTCGATCTTTTCCCCTGCCCTGTGGAGCAGGACCAGCACGACGGCAAGACAAAGGATGGTCGCGAATACGCCGTGCATGATGTAGCGCGTGTCCCCGAAATTGTACACCGTGGGGAGATGGAAGAAGAGCGTGAAGGAGAAAAACAGCAGGCAGGCCCGAAAGAGCCTCGCCGGAAACGCGTCCTTCCTCCACAGGCCCGCGGCAGCCCAGCAGGCGCCGAGCTCCACAGCGACGAGAATATAATCATACCACCACGGCTGCTGGGCAATCCTCGTCTTCAACCACACGTAGCCGAGGCCTTCCAGCCACAAGAGAAGAACCGCCGCCGCCCCTGCGGCCAGCAGGACTTTGACCGGGACCCATTTTTTCAAAGCCGCGGCCCGGGTTATCGCACCCATGATCATGAACATCGCGAGGTACAGCAGCTCCGTGGGCCAGACCATGCGCTTTTCCCGCCCTTGGGCCCGCGGTGCGGGCTTTTTCGAGAACGCTGTTCCGTGTGTCCTGAAAATCTCTTCAATATTGTCGTCAACCGGCTCCCTGGCAACGCCGATATTGAAAAGATGCGCCAAAATGAAGTAATGACTGCGAATATCGATATCCTTGCGCAGCCCCTTCCTGAAAGCAGGCCCTGAATACACATAGACGGCCGGAATGTCCAGGCCCGCCACGTGCCTGCCAAGCTCGTCGTGGCCGTGGTCGCCGAAAACCATGAAATTCCACCCCTCGGGAAGCGACGCGTAAGCCTTCCGGGCAAGGCCGTCGGATCTAAGCAGCTCATCGTAGTATTCCTTGGAGCCGGGCTGATACTTATGGGCTACCTGGTCGAACCGGGAGATGGCCGTGATCATGACGTCAGGGCGCTGCGTATTCATCAGCTCGATGCCCGTTTCCACGATCACCGCGTCTTCAGGGACCTTTCCTATCTCGTAAATCCTGCTGCAGGCAAACGCGTCCTTGTAAATGTTCCAGGAAAAATCCCCTGCCGCGCAGATTCGATAACCCCTGTCCTTGAGAGACAAGAAAATAGATCCCATTGATTTCTGCCTCGATTCCATGAAGTCATCGAAAACAGAAAGAATGTTATAGGT
>JBDRLK010000576.1:0-3320 GCA_043813155.1 Pseudomonadota bacterium
GAGCAGTCGGTGACTTTTACATCCGAGCAGAACACATGTCGTTACCTTCATGTGCATCGGATAAACTAGCTGTCCGAACGGGCAATTGACAGCAAGGGACTTTCACCCTGTAAGACTCGCGGCCTTGTCGGCCGCTCCTAAAAAGAATCATCAAGGCGCTGCAGGAAAACCTGTCCAGGTACGAGTCACGCTACGGGCAGATCCAGGAAGCCACGTCCCCGGACGAAGGCGGCTCCACGGAGCTCCAGGCTTAGGGCGCATTCAGGTCGCCATTTCCTGTATCCATCCTGTCGTTATTCCTGATTTATCGAGGCAATTGAGCGCCGCGTCATATTCCTCTTTCGTTATCTTCCGGTTCAGCAAGGCGTGATCGTGCGCTTCGGCGTAAGGCGTGTACTGGGACATGAGGCTCAAGGCAACGCCGCGGGGAAGGTCCCGGGCCACGAAATCGATGACCTCCCCGGTCCCCGAAAGATCGCCGGGAAGCACGAGATGCCTGACGATCAGGCCTTTTTCAGCAGCGCCCCGCCCGTCCAGCTCCAGCGGCCCGACCTGCCGCGCCATTTCCGAAAGCGCGCGGCGCGCCACCTCGGGGTAATCCGGCGCCGAAGCGATTTGCGCCGCAGCATCAGGGGAAGTGAATTTATAATCGGCCAGGTAGATGTCGACAACACCGTCGAGGAGGCGCAGCGTCTCGATCCTCTCGTAGCCGCCCGTGTTCCAGAGAATGGGAATGCTCAGCCCCTCCTTTATAGCGCCGGCAAGGGCTTCAAGGATCATGGGGATGAAGTGCGTGCCGGTGACCAGGTTGATGTTGTGAGCGCCCTGCCCCTCCAGCAAGAGGAATTGATCCCTGAGCTCGCCGGGGCTCATGGCTCTTCCCACGGCGTTGCGGCTCAGGGGGAAGTTCTGGCAGAACACGCAGCGCAGCCCGCACCCGGAAAAAAAGACCGTGCCCGATCCGCCCGATGCGCTGACCGGCGGCTCTTCGTCCCTGTGAAGGTTGACGCTTGCCACCGACGCGCCCGGCCCGCCGCCGCACCTGCCCCGCTCGCCCGCTGTCCTGTCCACGCCGCAGGCCCTCGGGCAGAGAGCGCATTTTTTCAGAATATTCTTGCACTCATGCGCCTTTTCAACTAACGTATTTAATTGAGTTTTACCCACGGGTTCCGATGAAAAATCTGAAAAACCACATCAGCGCCCCGGCCGCCCTTATTCTCATCATCGCCGCGGGCTGCGAAGACCTGGACTCGTTCACCACGGCTGACGATGAAATCTACACCGGAAGTATAGTTCAGGCTGAA
Organism: Pseudomonadota bacterium; assembly: GCA_043813155.1. Taxonomy (GTDB): domain Bacteria; phylum Myxococcota_A; class Polyangia; order DRWM01; family DRWM01; genus JBDRLK01. Next base: position 1,305 of record JBDRLK010000576.1, read on the forward strand.
GAGGTAAGGAAGGGATTCGGCAAATTATCGCACATGCAGCTCACGCTTAACATTTCCGCCGTGGACTCCGAGCCCGGCGCCATCAGGGTCGTCAGCAAGGGAGAAGGCGGCGACGAGCAGGTCGTTTTCGCCGATGCCAGGCTCGAGCCGATAACGGCCATGAAATTCGATTCCCTGAGCAGCCTGGATTTCCCAACGGGAAGGCTGAAAAACTACGTGTTCAACGCCCGGATTACAGCCGAAGAATCCTCCGGGATCGACGCCATGATCATTGTCTCCCTCATGTCGGACGGAACCGTGGAGGCGCGCATCCTGTCAGGCGTCGACAGGATGTACGGGGTCTTTTCCCTTTCAAAAGAAAAGAAGTGAATGTCTAAAGAAGTGTATGCCTAAAAAGCTCTTATACGTCGAAGACAACTACATGAACTTTCTTCTCGTCAAGAAAATCATGCAGAAAAACAATATCCTCGTGGAAAGGGCGGAAGACGCCTCCGCGGCCATGGAGAAGCTGAAAGCGTCAAGACCCGACCTGATCCTCATGGACCTTCACCTTCCGGGAATGGACGGTATCGAGCTTTCCGCCCACCTCAAGGATGACGATGATCTTTCTTCCATTCCCATTATCGGGATATCGGCGAGCAGCATACCGCAGGACAGGGAGGATGCCGAGAAGGCGGGGTTCTGCGCTTTCATTGAAAAGCCGCTGGACATCAGGAAGCTCGAAAAGGCCGTATTGAAAATCTTGAAATGAGCTCAAAGGGGCTGAAGCCCCGCACTACGATTGATTTCGATACGGGACCAACGCCCGTTTTATGGTCGTGATTTTCTTGCCCGCTTGTCCTGGTACATCGCCTTGCCCGCCTGCGCCATCAGCTCGTCGATGTCGCCCGGGGCCGCCGGGTCGTACTTGGCCACGCCGACGCTCAGCGACAGCCCGTACGGCCTGCCGGCCCTGTCGTTGAAGGCGTCAACGGCCTGCTGCAGCCTGCCCTGAAGAAGCTCGCCGCAGTCCCTGCGGGCCTCCACGGCGAGCACGACGAATTCATCCCCTCCCACGCGGGCAATGATATCCGACCTGCGGAACGTGCTCCTCAGGATTTTCGCCGTCTCGATAAGCGCCATGTCCCCGTTCCGGTGGCCGTGGGAATCATTGATCCCCTTGAGGTTGTCCACGTCGATGAAAAGCAGGAACATGTCCCTTGCGGCCCGTTCGGCAAGCCTGAGCTGCTGCTGGGCCATCATGATGAATGCCCGCCTGTTGTACAGCGAGGTAAGCTCGTCGAGCAGCGCCAGCGCGCTTATCTCCTCCTGCATTCTCACGAAATCGGTGATGTCCCTCACCGTCACGAGCAGGGCGTCCATGCCTTCCCACCTCACCCCGGCCGTGCGCATCTCCACGATGGCCACGACCTCCTTTCCGCGGATAATCTCGACTTTCTTTTTAATGTCGGGCTCCACATCGAACTCGAAGGGCTTTCCATCCAGGGTCTCCCCCTTGCGCTCCAGGAGCCCTTTCGCGGCCATGTTTGAAAAGAGCACCGCGCCGTCGCCGCCCACGACCACCATCCCCTCGGCCGTCGTGGAAACCAGAAGCCGCATGCTTTCCTCGACGAGCCGCATGGACTGCTCCGCCTGCTTGCGCTTCGTCACATCGTGATGGGACCCGCACAGCCGCTGGGTCTCGCCGTTCGCGCCGCCGGCCGATATTCCCCTGCACAGCATCCAGCGGTACGACCCGTCCTTGTGCCGTATGCGATATTCACCCTCGAACCTGCTCAGGAAGCCCCCGCGGAGCTTCGCAATTCCCTCCCTGACCCGCTCCTCGTCATCGGGGTGAAGGCGCCTGAACCATTCTTCCGGGTCCCCCCTTATCTCGTCGTCCATGAAGCCGAGCAGGGCTTTCCAGGTCGGGGAAAAATAGACTTTGTCCGTCGCCAGGTTCCAGTCCCACAGGCCGTCGTGAACGGCCATGGAAGCCAGCATGTAGCGCTCCTGGCTCTCCTTGAGACTCGCTTC
>JBDRLK010000577.1:0-19989 GCA_043813155.1 Pseudomonadota bacterium
GAAGAATAATAAGTCCGCTATGAAATAATTTCATAGAAATAATGGATAAAATTCAAGATTCAAGGCCCGGCCCCTTCGATCGCGGCGTCGCCGCGGCTTCGCGGCTTGCGCCGGTTCCCAACTACTACCTTTTTTCGCAAAAATAGTGTATATATACTGTTGTGACGAAACGAGCCTCTGCCATGGCGCTTCTCGCCCTGATTCCGCTCGCCGCCGGGTGCGTCGAGGCGGGCGATGGTCCCGTGTCCGACGCGCCCCTCGACATGGCGGCCGACTTTGTCGAGTGGTTCGAGATTCCCGGCGACGGCGAGATGATCGTCGAGGGCCGGGAAATCTGCAACGGCGAGGATGACGACGACAACGGCCTGATCGACGACGGCACGGGCGAGCACGGCGAGCTCATCGAGCCCTGCTCCACCGAATGCGGCGAAGGCTTCCGGTCCTGTTTCAACGGCGAGTGGTGGCCCTGCAGCGCGCCGGAGACGAACCCCGACGGAACCTGCTCCTGCGAGCCCGGCGACGAGCGAAGCTGCGAGACGCCCTGCGGCGTGGGCACCCAGACGTGCGAGGACGAGGGCTTCTGGGGCGTGTGCTCGGCCGGGAGCGGCGGGGACGAGATCTGCGACAACGGCATCGACGACGACTGCGACGGCTCCATCGACGAGGGGGAATGCGGCTGCCTCGACGGCGACACGAAGGAATGCGGTGACGACACCGGGGAATGCCGGACCGGAACGCAGACCTGCCACAGCGGCGGATGGGGCGAGTGCGCGGGCCAGGTCGGGCCCATTCCCGAGTTGTGCAACGGCCTGGACGACGACTGCGACGACATCGCGGACAACAACATCGACGGCGACCGCTACGAGACGAACAACGAGTGCTCCTACTGGGAAAGGATCCCCGATGCCGTGGAGGACGGGGTGGAGCAGGCTTTTGAGGCCACGCTGGCGCCGTCCGGGGACGTGGACTGGTTCAAGGTGCACACGGTCGAGGGGTCGCACCTCTGCGTTCCCTTCACCGAGCAGTGCTGCTTCGAGCTTCGGCTGTCCATTTCAGTGACGGAAGGCCCGACGCCCAGGCTGTGCTATTATTACGACGACTGCGGGGGAAGCCCGGGCGGCTGCACCGGCCCCGGGGAAAACTCGGTCGTGGCCTCTTATTCCGGCACGTGCAGCTATGACGACGGGAGGATCATCTACCTGCAGATTACCGAGCCTGACGGCGAGCCCAACTGCCACGAATACACGGTCAGATACAGGTTTGAGCTGAACGATTAGGGGGCATCTCGCTCCGCTTTTAAATCAGTAGCGGTGGGTTGTGCAGGGGCTTCAGCCCCGCCGGCTCCAGCCTAGGGCAGGTTGCGGGCGTCGATGCACGTTCCCGCCACGGCGCCGGCATCCTCGGGCTGGCAGTCGTACTGCCCGCACTCCTCCCAGTACTCGTCCGCGGCATTCCAGCGGCACTGCGACGGCGAGCTGCAGGGCTTGAGGCAGATCTTGGTCCTGATCCTGCTCCCGGACTCGATGCGGACATCGAGGTACTCTATGCTGCCGCCGGGGCAGCTGAACGTTTCGATGTCGCCGGGCTGCGGAAGGATGGGGCAGATCGTGCCGCCTTCGCATTCCACGGCAATGAGCGTGCAGTAGCCTTCGGACCACCGGAAATCGACGCCGAACCCGCCGAAGTCGGTGCTGCGCAGGCAGGCCAGCTCCCCTCCCGAGCCCCCGGGAATGACGACGTTCTCGCAGCCCGAGATCGTGCCCTGCGTGAAATCCATGACCGAGCACTCGCCCAGGCACTCGCAGGGCGCCCCGATGTTGTGGTTGTTGATCGTGCACGACGTCGTGCAGTAGTCCATGCTGCTGTCATCGCCGTCGTCGCAGGCCTCACCGCCGTCCGAGCGGCCGTCACCGCATTCCACCTCCAGCAGGGAGCAATCGGCCAGGCAGGCCGACCCCACGCCGCAGAATTCAGTCACGTTGTTTCCGTCATCGCAGACCTCGCCGTCGTCCAGAACCCCGTCTCCGCATGTCAGCGGCGGCCCTGTTTCCTCTTCCGGCACGTCGACGGGCTCATCCGTGATGTCGGGACCGGGCTCATCCTCCGCCGTGTCCCCCGGCGTTTCGTCGGCAGGCCCATCGACCGCATCGTCCGCGTCAAAAGCCTCCGCATCCGCGGGGTCCGGGTCATCGAGATCATCGCCGGCCGCGTCCGGGTCCGTGGCGTCTGCCGTGTCCGCCATGTCGCTTTCGTGCGCGTCGCCCGGCTCGACGGGCGCGGAATCAAACCACGCGCATCCGCCTGCCGCCAGGAAGAGGGCTGCGACGGCCCACACTGCGAGCCTGCCATGTAATCCGCGCAACGGCATATCGGGTATTCACATCCTTTATCGAACAATCCTTTCGTTATCATACTATTAAATCGCTTTCAGAAAAAGGGGACAGAGCACATTTTCCGCCAGGGCGGCAAAGGTGCTCTGTCCCCTTTTATCAAACCAGCGTTGCAGTTCCTGCGAATTCATATATCATAAATTATTGTAGGACCATGCATCGCCTGAGCCTGAAAATCACCTTTTCTTCCGCCCTCGCGGCGGCCGTGCTGCTTTGCGGCCCGGCCGGCTGCTCGCTTAAAACCTGGGGCGAGCTGCCTGCCGACGGCTCGGCGCAGGACGGCCCTGACTGCGAGGGAGGCCTGATCGCCTGCGGGGAGTTCTGCACGGACCCTGACACGGACAGGTTCAACTGCGGCGGGTGCGGGAACGTGTGCGATGTGCTCGAGAAATGCGTTGACGGGACCTGCACGTGCCAGGCCCCCTACATGGATTGCAGCGGCAGCTGCGTGGACCCGCGAATCGACCGCAGAAACTGCGGCACGTGCGGCCATGAATGCGACCCCCTTGCCCAGTGCGTGGGCGGCCTGTGCGTGTGCCCTCCGGGCATGGAAAATTGCGGCGGCGATTGCGTGGACCTCAGCACGGACCCGGGAAACTGCGGCGCCTGCGGCAACGCGTGCACGGGCGGGCGGTTCTGCAACGGCGCGGGCGTGTGCGCCCTGGAATGCGAGCCGGGCTACGAAATGTGCGGCATGGCGCCTGACCGCTACTGCGCGTACCTGGACACGGACGTGTACAACTGCGGGGCCTGCTTCAACGCGTGCCCCTTTTACGATCATTCGACACCGGTGTGCGTGGGCGGGGAATGCGGCTACATCTGCGATGACGGGTACGGCGACGCCAACGGCGAGGCGGGGGACGGGTGCGAGTGCCCGGTGACCGGCGGCGGCGTCGAGACCTGCGACGGCATCGACAATGACTGCGACGGAACCGCGGACGACCCTTTTGACTGCGCCCTGTGGTCCGTTGAAACGTGCACGCGCACGGCGAGCTGCACGGGCTGGCGCCAGTGCAGGGACGGATGCGCATGGGGAAGCTGCACGAACTCGGCGTGGCAGTGCACCAACCCGGGCACGGACACGCAGAACAGGGGCTGCGGCAACTGCGGCGATCAGAGGCGCGTGTGCACCGAGACGTGCGCCTGGGGGGCATGGGGTGATTGCCTCGACCAGGGGGCCTGCGAGCCCGGTTCGGACGGCTACGGCGACTGCGCGCGGTGCGGGTGGCGCAGGCGCACGTGCACGGACGAATGCGAGTGGGGCGACTGGGGCAGCTGCCGCGACCAGGGCGATTGCGAGGCGCTGACCTATGAGTCAAACCCGTGCGGCGGGGGAGACTGCGGCACGCGGCAGAGGCAGTGCTCGGACGAGTGCGCGTGGGGAAGCTGGGGGGATTGCACGCTCAAGGGCGAGAGCGCCTGCTTTTCCGGCGACGAGCAGACCGGGTCATGCGGAAACTGCCTGCTGGGCGAGTGGCAGAGGATATGCACCGCGGACTGCCGGTGGGACGACTGGGGGGACTGCGAGGGCGGCGGCCTATGCGCGGAGGGAGCGCTCGACTCCCGCAGCTGCGGCAACTGCAACTCCGGCACGCAGACGCGCACATGCACGTCGAGCTGCGAATGGGGCGGCTGGAGCGCCTGCGCGGGCGGCGGGGAATGCGTGCCGGACGCCACGGAAAGCAGGGCGTGCTGCGCTGCGGGCACGCAATCGAGGACCTGCGGGGGCGACTGCACCTGGGGCGCCTGGGGCACCTGCTCGGTCCCGGGCGTGTGCGTGCCGGATGACGTGGATTCGGAAACCTGCTGCGTGGACGGAACGCGGACAAGAACCTGCGGGACCGACTGCGAATGGGGGAGCTGGGGCGGCTGCTCGAAGGGAGAGTGCGCGCCCATGGATACCAAGGATGATACCTGCTGCACCACGGGAACACGCACGGCGACCTGTCAGAGCAACTGCGCGTGGGGCGCGTGGACCGACTGCACGGCCGGAGAATGCACGCCCGGCGGGACGGAATGCTGCGATGACAACTCGTTTCGCAGATGCAACCTCTTGTGTGCGTGGACGATCTGCACGGACTGCACTGACTGCTGCCGCGGCAACGCCTGCACATCGGCCTGCGAATAAACCGCAATATTGCCTTGTCTTTCTCTGCGACTCCAATTTAAATGTGTAAATAAGGCTTGAAGTTATCGTGAATTGTAATATCATTAAAGGTTACGACACATAACGGATAAAAAATGCTAAACAGACAAATGATTCAAGGTTTTCTTGTCATCTGCTTTCCGGTTGCGCTGTGGGCCTGCTCTCTCAACATCCAGGGGGAAGCCTCCTGGGACGCCGCGATCGACGACGGGCCAAGCTGCGGGGACGGGTTGGTGCCCTGCGGCGGCGAATGCGTTGACCTTTGGCAGGACAGGGACAACTGCGGCGCCTGCGGAAACATCTGCGACCCGCTGGCCGTCTGCCGGATGGGCGAGTGCGAGTGCCAGGAGGGCTTCGAGGAATGCAACGGCCAGTGCGTCAACACGGACATCGACAGGCGCCACTGCGGCGAATGCGGCAACGAGTGCCACCCGCTCGCCCAGTGCGTCAGCGGCGTGTGCCAGTGCCCGTCCGACATGGCAAACTGCGACGACGAATGCGTGGACCTTGACACGGACAACGACAACTGCGGGGCTTGCGGAAACACGTGCGACGGCGGAAGGCTCTGCAACGGCGCGGGCGTTTGCGCTCTCAACTGCGAGTCCGGGTACACGATCTGCGGCACGGCCCCTGACCGCTACTGCGCTGACCTTGACGAGGACGTGGAGGACTGCGGCGAGTGCGGCCACGTCTGCCCCATCTACGAGCATTCCACGCCCCGTTGCATAGAGGGCGAATGCGATTTCATGTGCGACGCGGGGTACGGCGACGCCAACGGCGAGGAGGACGACGGGTGCGAGTGCACCATGACCCGCGACGGCGTGGAAGTGTGCGACGGCATCGACAATGACTGCGACGGGCCCCTTGACGAGGGGTTCGACTGCACCATGGGCCTGATCGAGGATTGCGTCGACCCGGCCTCCTGCGACGGCCTGAAGCAGTGCCGCAACGACTGCACCTGGAGCGTGTGCGCGAACTCCGACTGGGACTGCCACGACCCGGGGACCGAGGAAAATTCCGAGGACTGCGGTGACGGAAACTGCGGCATAAGGTACAGGCCCTGCACGGACGAGTGCTACTGGGGCGACTGGCGCAGCTGCGGGCTGAAGACGAGCAGCGAGTGCTACGAGGGGCAGGTGGAGAGGCGCGACTGCGGGGAGGGCGGCTGCGGCACGCAGACCCGCACCTGCGGGTCCGACTGCCAGTGGAGCGACTGGACGAGCTGCGAGCTCAAGGGAACGAGCGTGTGCTACCTGGCCGACGATGAAACGGAAGACTGCGGCGGCGGAAACTGCGGCACGCACACGCGCGTGTGCAATGCCAGCTGCCAGTGGGACCCCTGGCCCGCCTGCGGGCTGAAGGAAGGCAATATCTGCTACACCGGCGACCCGGGCTCGCAGAGATGCGGCACGGCGAGCTGCGGCACGCAGCACCGCACCTGCGCCGACAGCTGCCAGTGGGGCGACTGGGGCTCCTGCAACATCGAAGGCTCGGACCAGTGCTACGACGGCGACACGCAGACCGAGGACTGCGGCGGCGGAAACTGCGGCACCCACACGCGGGGGTGCACCAGCTGCCGTTGGGATTCCTGGCCCGCTTGCACGCTCAAGGGCGGCAATGTCTGCTATACCGGCGCCACCCGGGACCAGAACTGCGGCAGCGGGGACTGCGGCACGCAGCGCAGCACCTGCAACGAAAGCTGCCAGTGGGGCGTCTGGGGCGCCTGCAACCTGAAGCCGGGCAACGAATGCTACACGGGCGCGGGGGACACCGGGGACTGCGGCAGCGGCAACTGCGGCACGCACGACCGCACCTGCACAGCCACCTGCGACTGGGGCATCTGGAGCGCCTGCGTTCTGAAGGGTACCAGCGAATGCTGGGACGCTGCCACGCAGCTGCAGGATTGCGGCGCCAACGATTGCGGCGAGCAGTCCAGGCTCTGCGCCACCTGCACATGGGGAGACTGGGGAAGCTGCGGCCTGAAAGCCGGGAATGAATGTTACACGGGGACCAATGAAATCCGCGACTGCGGCGGCGGCAACTGCGGCGAGCAGGACAGGACCTGCAACGCCAGCTGCGACTGGGCCGACTGGACCTCGTGCGACCTGAAAGCGGGGAGCTCCTGTTTCGACGGCGCCACGGAGACTCGTGACTGCGGCGCCGGAAACTGCGGCGACCAGACGCGCTCCTGCGCCTCCTGCGCCTGGGGAATCTATGATGCCTGCGCGCTTAAATCCGGCAACGTGTGCTGGTTCGGCGCCGTCGACAACACCTGCCACCCGTCCGGGACGACCTGCCCGGGCACGCGCTCGTGCCTGGCCACGTGCCAGTGGAACAGCTGCACGGAGACGTGCGGCGGGCTCACGCCCGACTGCTGCGCCGACGGGTGCACGGACCTGAACTCCGACGCCGGCCACTGCGGCATTTGCCCGACGAGCTGCTCGGGCGGAACACCGCTTTGCTGCAGCGGCACCTGCCGGGATTGCTGCGTCGACGGGGACTGCAACGACGGCGAGGAGTGCACGACCGACACCTGCGACACGGGCGGGACGTGGACATGCACCAACGACCCGTGGGACGACATGGACGCCTGCGGCACGGGCAGCGGCGTGTGCTGCACCGGCGTGTGCAAGTCCCCGGGCGACTGCTGCGCAAGCGCTGACTGCGGCGACGGCTGCAAGGGCACGGCCGCGGCATGCAGCACCTTCAACCTGGCGACCTGCGTCACCCAGACCGGGTGCAGCGTCACGGCCGGAAGCTGCGGGGGCACGCCCTCCGGTTGCACCACCTTTACCACCGACCCTCCCTGCAATAATCCTTGCGGGTGCAACTGGAACAGCCCCAATTGCACGGGCAACCCGGATGCCTGCAACACGTTTTCCATGACCGAATGCCCCACCTGCGGATGCACCTGGACGCCCGCCGCGTGCACGGGAACGCACCCGGCCTGCGGCAGCGGCACCTACGCCACCCAGGGGGCCTGCGAGGCGGAGCTGAACTGCTACTGGAGCGTGTGCACCGGGAATCAGTGCACATAAGCCTTGAAACGCACTGCACTTAAATGTTATACACTAAAAGCCATCTCATCAATGCCTCATGCATCCCATGCTTGGGTAGGGGCGGCTTCAGCCGCCCGTTTCCACCTCTGGGGGTAGGGGCGGCTTTAGCCGCCCGTGAAGGCGATGCTCACGGGAGCCTAAAGGCTCCCCTACCCGGAGTATTTATGAGCAGGCTTCTTGAGAGAGATTGAATCATGAGCATATCGAGAGTATTCAAACGCCTCTGGTACGGGCCGCCCCTCGTCACGAACGCCGACGAGCTGGTCAAGGGCACCGTGATTATCGAGGGGACGGTGGGCGACTCGAAGGAGTCGCTTGTCTCGCCCCTGACAAAATCAAACTGCATTGCCTTCAAGTACAGGGCAACGTACAGAACGCCGAGCCGCACGCAGGGCGTGGTCGAGCGGCTGCTCAAGGACGTGGAGGTGTACTCGCCCGAGTTCCAGATGAGCCTCGACGGCGGGTCGATCAAGGTCGTTCCCACGGCGCAGGGCGAGTTCGACGCGGCGCAGCACCAGGAGCTGCAATCCGGCGGGTTCGCCGGGTTCAAGGCCGAGGAGTTTCTCATCAGGCGCGGGACGAAAGTCAGGGCGAGGGGAAAGCTTTCACGGGGAGAGGCAGACGGCTTTGTCCTCCGCCTGCAGGAAATGGAAATCCTCGAGCAGTTTTCCTCTGCCGCGGGCTTGAAGCGGCGCTCCAGGCCGAAACAGAAGCAGCTGAAAAAAATGCAAAAGAAGAAAAAGAAAGGGTAAGCCAATGCGCGCACATCACCTCACGGCATTTATTCTTGCGGCAGCCGCGGCGCTCTGCCTCTCCTGCGGGGGTGGAGGCAAGTTCAATTATGCGAAAAAATACTATCCCCTGAAGGCTGAAAAGCGCTATTACGAAGAAATTGAAGAGCTCAACTACGAGGAAGTGAAGAGCGATCCGCTCAAATACAGGGGGGCCAGGCTCGGCTGGTTCGGGATCGTGAAGGATTACGGGGATAACAAGGACGGAACCATTACGGCCCTTCTCGAGTACAGGACCTACCGCGACAGGCACCTGTGCGACGACCGCCAGATTCAAAACACCTGCAGGGTGACGGTCTCGCACAAGGCCATCGGCACGTTCACCGCGACGTTCAAGCCCCGTAAAGAGGACAGTGAAGGCAAATTCCAGATCAACTACAAGAGCCTGCTGCGCATCTACGGCACGCCCACTGGAGACTATGACGACGAGGGCGGCCCCATCGTCTCGTGCGAGTATTACAGGCACTGGCCGGCCGGCACGTACGTGACCACGGCCGCGGCCAACGTGCTGCGCCAGTAGAGCCGCGCGCCCTCGGCGCGCCTGTAGAGCCGCACGCCTTCGGCGCGCCCGGAGAGCCGCACGCCCTCGGCGCGCCTGTAGCCGCGCGCCCGCGGCGCGCCCGGAGAAAGCCCTGGAAGACTGCATTTTCTGTAAAATCATCGAAGGTTCGATACCTTCCCAAAAGGTGTACGAGGACGAGCAGCTGATCGCGGTTCGGGACATCAACCCCGCGGCGCCGACCCACGTTCTCTTCATCCCCAGGAAGCACGTTGCCACGCTCAATGACATCGGGGACATGCCCGACGAGACGCTTGCCTCGCTGCTGCGAGCGGCTGCCGGGGTCGCCGCAGAAGAGGGTGTTGACGAAGAAGGCTACAGGGTGGTGATCAATTGCAACCGTGCGGGCGGGCAGGAGATATTCCACCTGCACGTGCACCTTCTCGGCGGGAGGCCGATGGGCAGGATGGGGTAGTATACTGGCCTCAGCGCCCTTGCGCCCCCGGCGGCCGGAGCCTGGAGGCCCGCCCCCCCGCTTCGTTTTCTATCGTGTATTCTCACGCCGGCATCGCCCTAAAGGACCATGGCGGCCCATGCCAGGACCAGAACGACAATGGTAATCAGGGACAGTATTTCCAGGTTTTTCCCGTTCATTTGACAATCCTCCGTTAGTGCAGCGACACAATGGTATTGCAAGATGAATGCCAGTCGCCGGCAAGGCGGGCCCGGAACGGCCGCGGCCGGATACAAACGCGTTTCCATTGGGTTTTTCCGCAAAGCCCCGCCATGCGGCCGCCCCTGCCGCGCGGCCGACGCAGCCAACATGCGTGTCACCCATATGACACACATGTCACAGCGCCGCCCGCGCCCCGCAAAAAGGTCAATGACCTTGTACTAATTTGCCGTAGCTGCACGCCCTTGGCGTGCCTCGAGGCGCCCCAAGGGGGCGCAGCTACGATGATTTTGATTATTATTCTTTTTTCGCGACGTGAAAGCCGCCGCGGTTGATTTGCTTGGCTTCCATGAGGCCGGAATCGACCCTGCTGTAGATGCTTTCAAAGGAATCGTCGGGATAGAAAGACGTGACGCACATGGTGACGCAGGCATCGATTTTCCTGCCGCCCACCGCCACGGGCTCTTCATGGATGTACTTGTGCATTCTTTCGCATACGATCCTGGCCCCTTCGGGCGAGGTATGCGGCATGATGACGACGAATTCGTCGCCGCCGATTCTCGTCACAACGTCGACTTTCCTCAGCGTGCTGAGGATTTTCCTTGCGCAGGCCTGCAGGACCTTGTCGCCGGCGTAATGCCCGTATGTTTCATTGATGATCCTCAGGTTGTCCACGTCCAGGATGACCAGCGACAGCTCGATCCTGTAGCGCCGCGAGCGCTCTATCTCCCTGGACAGCTCCTGCTCGAATTTTCTCCTGTTGTAAACGCCCGTCAGGGGGTCCATGATGGCAAGCGTCTCGAGCCTTTCGTAGATCATGGCCAGGGCAAAATAGGATACCAGCCAGCGGCCGAGAACGCCGAGGAGGAAATCGTGCTTTTCATCGAACGCGTCGCTCTTCCCGGAAAAAACCTGGACAAAACCGTTGGGCGTTCCCTCGACCTTGTGAAACAGCTTCGAGGCAACCTCCTCCTCCCCCGGGATCTCGTCTCCCGGGCCGGGGACATCAAAGGGAACAACCGTCTCCACCACGAGCTTTTCTTTCCAGGAAGGGAAGAAAACCACGTTCTTCTCGAGCAGCTCCTCCCTGGCCCTGTCCACAAAGGCCTGGGAAAGGCCGGACGCCGGGAACAGCATCAGGTGGACGCCTTCCTCGTGCTCGACGCAGAGGATCAGCATGTCAAAGGGCAGCAGCTCGGCGGATCTTTCAACCGCAGCCTTGAGCATGCGCTCGAGCTCGGGCTTTCGCGGAAGCAGGGCGTTGAGGAATTTTATGAATTCCAGCTCCTCCCCGTTGGCATCGATCAAGAGCTTTGAAAGTCCCACGCTTATTATCTTTCCCTTGTGCGGTGTGCGCTTGCGCTGCAAAAACTCGATATATACTATCGTAATCAATAAAATTGTAAATATCATTGCAAACGTATGCCGGAAATAGTAGAAAAGCGGGTGGTTAAGAAGCTGTTTCGACGCTTCCCGTGCCGGGCTGTTATACCGGACTATCATTAGAGAGGTTTATTCGATGATCGAAATCAGATTTCACGGAAGGGGTGGTCAGGGCGCCGTGACAAGCGCGGAAATCGTCGCCACCTCGGCCATCAGCAGCGGAAAATTCGCCCAGGCGTTCCCGAGCTTCGGTCCCGAAAGAAGAGGGGCGCCGGTCGTGGCTTTCGCGCGCATCTGCGATAAAAAGATCCGTGACCGCACGGCTATCCTGTCGCCCGACGTTGTCATCGTGCTCGACCCCGCGCTCATCAAGATGGTCAAGGTCGCCGACGGCCTGAAGGACGACGGCGTGCTCATCGTCAACACGTCCAAGGGAGAGAAAGCGACACGCGAGCTGACGGGGTACGGCGGACGGCTTGCGCTCGTCAACGCCAACAAGATCTCCATGGAGGTCATCGGCAGAGCCATCACGAACATGGTGATGCTCGGCGCTTTCGTGGCATCGACGGGCCATCTCGACGCGAAAACACTCGAGGAAAAGATCCAGGAAAGATTCGGCGGCATGCTGGCGCAAAAAAACATCGAGGCCATGCATCGGGCCGTAAAGGAAACGAAAATTATCAAGGCGACGTAGCCGCGCGCCCTCGGCGCGCCTTGAACTCCGAATCAGGCAGGCCGATGGCCTGCAGCACCACCAGGGTTTAAAGGATTACAGGAGAAACCATGAGCAGCTCTTCAAAGCTCCCCGGATGGAAGGACATGCCGCCGGGAGCCGACATCATCGAGCCAGGCAGCGCCGTGGCTACAAGAACCGGGCAATGGCGATCGGAAAGGCCGGAGTCGAAGTCCGAAAAGTGCATAAAATGCGGCGTGTGCGGACTTTTCTGCCCGGAAGGATGCATCGATTTCCAGGAGGACGGCACTCCCCTTGTCGATTTCGAGTACTGCAAGGGGTGCGGCATCTGCGCGAGGGAGTGTTTCACGGGCTGCATTATCATGGTCATGGAGAAGGAATAATGGGCAAGATTCATGGAATAGAAGTTTCGATTGCGATCGCTGACGCGGCAAAGCTGGCAAGGTCCGACGTCATCGCGGCCTACCCCATCACGCCCCAGACCCACGTGGTCGAGCATTTGTCGGAGCTCGTGGCCGACGGAGAGCTCGACGCGGAGTACATTCCCGTGGAGTCCGAGCACAGCGCCATGAGCGCGTGCATGGGCGCTGCGGCCGCCGGGGCCAGGACGTTTACGGCAACGGCCTCGCAGGGCCTGGCCCTGATGCACGAGATCCTGTTCATCGCTTCCGGGATCAGGCTTCCCATCGTGATGGTCGTGGCGAACCGCTCCCTGTCCGGGCCCATCAGCATCTGGAACGACCAGAGCGACGCCATGAGCGACAGGGACTGCGGGTGGATCCAGATTTTCTCGGAAAACGGGCAGGAAGCGTTCGATTTCACGCTCATCAGCTTCAGGGTCGCCGAGGACCGGCGCATCAGCCTCCCGGCCATGATGCATTTCGACGGGTTCATCCTCAGCCACGTGATCGAGCCCATCGATCTTCCCACGCAGGAGGAAGTGGACAGGTTCCTGCCGGCCTTCAAGCCGCTGCGAACGCTCGATGTGTCAAAACCGATCTCCATCGGGCCCGTGGGGGTCCCGGACATTTACACCGAGTGCCACATGGCCCAGGAGGACGCGCTGCGAAGGTCCTACGACGTCATGCTCGAGGCGTTCGAGGAGTTTGAAAAGCTGTTCGGCAGGCGTTACGCGCCCGTGATGACGCAGGACACGGAGGACGCCGACATCGTCTTCGTGGTCGCCGGCGCGCTGACCGAATCGATCGGGACAAAGGTGGAGGAGCTCAGGAAAAAGGGAGAGAAGGTGGGTGTGATCTCCCTCAAGCTCTGGCGCCCGTTCCCGGGCAACGACCTGGTGAAGGCCATTGGGAACGCGAAGGTGGTCGCCGTGGTGGACAGGGCGATCAGCTTCGGCGGCCCCGGGGGGCCCATTGCCTCGGAAATAAAGTCATTCCTGTATGGGCAGGACAAGAGGCCCGCGGTCATCGAGTTTATTTGCGGCCTCGGCGGCAGGGACCTGCCCTTTACGGATATCGAAGACATGTATGCAAAGGCAAAAAATGTGCTGAAGGGCAGCCCCATGCCGCCTTTCGAGATAGTAGGACTGCGCGAATAATTCTTATTGGGTAGGGCGGCTTTAGCCGCCCGTATCCTCTATGTTGGGTAGGGCGGCTTTAGCCGCCCGGTTTCGAGGACGGGAGGCCAAAGCCTCCCCTACCCGGGATTGTGCTGGTATTATTTAAGGATAAACCATGGAAAACATGAACGTCTACGTGGCCAGGCTTCTTCCGAAGGAAGATTTCGTTGCCAAGGGCCACAGGGCATGCCAGGGATGCGGGGAAGTCCTGGCCATGCGCCTGATCCACAAGATCCTGGGGAAAAACACCATCGTTTCCACCGCCACGGGCTGCATGGAGATCATCTCGTCATCCTACCCGGACACGGCATGGAAAATCCCGTGGCTTCACGTGGCCTTTGAAAACGCGGCTGCCGTGTGCTCGGGCGTGGAAGCCGGCTACAAGGCCCTGGCGCGCAAAGGCAGGGTCCCCGACCGCCGCCTTCAGTTCATTGCCATGGCCGGCGACGGCGGAACCGCGGATATCGGGCTCCAGGCGCTCAGCGGCGCCCTGGAGAGGGGCCACGACTTCATGTACGTGTGCTATGACAACGAAGCCTACATGAACACGGGAATTCAGCGCTCGAGCTGCACGCCCTACGGCGCCAGCACGACCACGTCGCCGTCGGGAAAAAAGAGCATCGGGCAGACCACGTGGAAGAAGAACATGGTGGAGATCGTGGCGGCGCACGATATCCCCTACATTGCGACGGTCAATCCCAGCTACCCCATCGACCTGGCCATGAAAGTCAGGAAGGCCAAGTCCATCAAGGGGCCCCGTTACCTCCACGTGTACGCCGGCTGCCCCACGGGATGGCGAAGCGATTCCGACATGACCATTCAGATCGGCAGGCTTGCCGTGCAGACGGGTGTTTTCCCGCTCTATGAAATCGATCGCGGCAGGTACAGGATCACGGTGCCGACGCCCGAGCGCCTCCCGGTCAAAAAGTATCTCGAGACGCAGAGGCGTTTCCGCCACCTGATGCATGCCCCCAAGGGAATGGATGGCCGGACACCCATTGAAAAAATCCAGGAAAAAACCGATGAGAAATATGAGGAACTGTTATTGAAAGAGAAGGTGACGAATGCCTAGGAAAAAAACAAAAGCAAAGGCAAAACCCAAGGCAACGCCGAAGAAGAAGGCAAAGGCCAAGGTAAAACCCAAGGCAACGCTGAAGAAGAAGGCAAAGCCAAAGGCCAGACCCAGGGCCAGTGCCAAATCGAAGAAAAAAGCCGGGCCCAAGGTAAAACCCAAGGCAAGAGCCGTAAAGAAGGCCGCGGCAAAGCCGGCTGAAAAGAAAGCAGCGGCAAAGAAAAAACCGGCGGCGAAAAAGAAACCGCCCGCAAGGCCGGCCCCGAAAAAGCCGGCGGCGAAAAAGAAACCGCCCGCAAAGCCGGCCCCGAAAAAGCCGGCGGCGAAAACGGCCCCGCCCGCTGCAACGAAAGCCGCAGCGCCCGCAGCGCCCGCGCCCGCGCCTGCAAAGCCCGGGTTTGATCAGCT
This sequence comes from Pseudomonadota bacterium, assembly GCA_043813155.1. Lineage (GTDB taxonomy): Bacteria > Myxococcota_A > Polyangia > DRWM01 > DRWM01 > JBDRLK01. The sequence continues at coordinate 14,695 of JBDRLK010000577.1, forward strand.
GACCGGTGGCGTTCCCGCCATGCCGCTCAAGCCGCGCGAAGACGTGCCTTCGCTGGACGCCGAGGAAGGCAAGAAGCTCGACGAGGTTTTGAAGCTGTACAATCACGACCCTGTCTACATCCTCGCCATGCTCCAGGACATCCAGGACAAGAACAATTACATCCCCAGGTCATGGGTCGAGGCCATCGCGCTCAAGCTCGACATCCCGCGCACCAGGATTTTCAGGATCGCCACGTTCTTCAAGGCGCTGAGCCTCGAGCCGCGAGGAAAGCACATCTGCACGATCTGCGTGGGCACGACCTGCCACGTGAGGGGCGCTCCCAAGCTGATCGACAAGATCGAGCGCGACTACAAGATCAAGGGCGGGGAGACAACGGCCGACAAGCAGATGACCATGGAAACGGTCGGCTGCGTGGGCGCCTGCGCCCTCGGGCCCCTGATTGTTCTGGACGGCAAGTATCACGGTCACATGACGAGCGAAAAAATGGGACGCGTGCTTAAAAAATCGCTGTAGCTGCACGCAAGCGCGGCCCCCTCGGCGCCGCCTCGGGGCAAGCGCGGCGTGCCTGAACGACGGCTGTAGCTGCACGCCCTCGGCGTGCCTGAACGACGAAAGGAAAGAAGACCATGCAGCTTCCTTTTAAAAGCGAAAGCGCTTTCAATGATTACGTGACGCGGCTGGATTCCAATACCGTGAAGACAGAGCACAACATCTACCTGTGCGCAGGCACGGGATGCCGGGCGGCCGGGGCCATGGAGGTTGCCGAGGCCCTGGAAAGGGAGATCAAGGCCAGGAAGCTCGAAAAGGCGGTCACGCTCAAAACCACGGGCTGCCACGGGTTCTGCGAAAAAGGCCCCCTGTGCGTGCAAACGCCGTCGGGAGTCTTTTACCAGATGCTCAAGCCGGGCGACATAAAGGAGCTTGTCGACGCGACGATCGATTCGGGCAGGGTCGTAGACAGGCTGCTCTTCACGGACCCCATGACGCAAAAGGCTGTCGTCAGGGAGGAGGACATACCCTTCTACGCGAACCAGGAGAGGATCGTCTTCGGCCTGAACGGCAGGATCAACCCTTTTGAGATCAACGACTACATTCTGAGCGGCGGCTACCGGTCCCTGGCAAAAGCCCTTGGCATGAAACCCGAGGACGTGCTCGAGGAGGTGAAAAGGGCGAACCTGAGAGGCCGCGGCGGCGGCGGGTTCCCGGCCGGCAGGAAATGGGAATCCTGCCGAAACGCCCCCGGCACGCCCAAGTACGTCATCTGCAACGCGGACGAAGGCGACCCGGGAGCGTTCATGGACCGCAGCATCATGGAGGGCAACCCGCACAGGGTCATCGAAGGCATGGTGATAGGCTCCCTGGCCATCGGCGCGACCGAGGGATACGTCTACATACGCCACGAGTACCCGCTCGCGCTCAAGACGCTCCTGAAAGCCCTGCAGGAAGCCGAGCGCTTCGGCTTCCTTGGAGACAATATCCTGGGAAGCGGGCACAGCCTGAGAATCCGCGTCATGCGGGGCGGCGGCGCCTTTGTGTGCGGCGAGAGCACGGCCCTGATGGCGTCCCTCGAGGGACAGGTCGGCGAGCCGCGGGCGAAGTTCATCCACACCGTTGAAGCCGGCGTGTGGGACAAGCCCTCCAACCTCAACAACGTGGAGACGTGGGCCAACGTGCCGCTGATCATAGGCAACGGGTCCGACTGGTTCAACGCGATCGGGACGGAGGGAAGCAAGGGAACCAAGATCTTCTCGCTCGTGGGCAAGGTCAACAACACGGGCCTGGTCGAGGTCCCCATGGGCATCACGCTGGGCGACCTGGTGTTCAAGATCGGCGGCGGCATCCTCAAGGGCCGCAAGCCCAAGGCGGTGCAGACGGGCGGGCCGTCGGGCGGCGCCATCCCCGCGGAGCGTTTCGACGCGCCCGTGGATTTCGACGCCCTGACGGACATGGGCTCCATGATGGGCTCCGGCGGCATGATCGTCATGGACGAGGAAACGTGCATGGTGGACGTGGCCCGGTACTTCACGCATTTTCTCGTCGATGAATCGTGCGGAAAGTGCACGACCTGCCGCGAGGGGCTGAGGCAGATGGACGGCATCCTGACGCGCATCTGCGAGGGCAGGGGAAAGATGGAGGACCTGGACCTGCTGAGGGAGCTCGGCGAGGTGGTGACGGACGGAAGCCTGTGCGCGCTCGGGGGGACGGCGGCCAACCCCCTGCTCAGCACGCTCAACTATTTTCACGAGGAATACGACGAGCACATCAATCAGCAGGTCTGCCGCGCCCTGGTGTGCAAGGAGCTCCTGACCTACACGATCGACGAGGACAGGTGCACGGCCTGCGGCATCTGCAGGAAACAGTGCCCGAGCGAGGCCATCTCCGGGGCCAAGGACGTGATGCACGCCATCGACCGCGAAAAATGCATCCATTGCAACGTGTGCTTCGACGTGTGCACGTACGGGTCGGTCGTTGTCTCGAGCGGCAAATACAAGCGCTGGTGCGACCACACGAAAACCAATCTTAAGCCGGTTAAGGAGAGAAAGGCATGAGCAATCTTGTCACATTCAGCGCGAACGGCTTTGAGCTCCGGGCGGAGGCCGGCTCATCCCTGCTCGAAGCCCTGATCCGGGAAGGATTCGACGTGCCGCACCTGTGCCATCACGAGGCGGTGACGGCCTACGGCTCCTGCCGCCTGTGCATCTGCGAGATAACAAGGGGCGGCCACACGAAGACGGCCACGACCTGCAACTACCCGGTCGGCCCGGGCATCGAGGTCGCGACCGGCAGCGAAAAAATCACGCGCATGCGCAAAATCGTCATGGAGCTCCTGCTTGCCGGCGCGCCTGCCAGCGCGTCCCTGAAGGATTTTGCCGCGGACATGGGCGTCCATGGAACGAGGTTCAGCAGCGTGGACAAGGACAACGACTGCATCCTTTGCGGCCTCTGCGAGCGCGTGTGCCGCGAGATCGCGGGCGTCAACGCCATCTGCTTCAACCGGCGGGGCGGCGCGCGGAAAATGGCCACGCCCTTTGTCGAGCAGAGCAGGGAGTGCATCGCCTGCGGGGCCTGCGTCTACGTGTGCCCCGTCAACTGCATCAAGCTCGAGCAGACATCAACGTACAGAAGGATCGACCGGTGGGGAAGGGTCGCGGCGCTCCAGCGAAGCAAGGAAAGCGACATGATTTTCGCTCCCAGGCCCCAGCTCGAATATTTCATGAAGCTCGTCGGGCTCCCCGCCGACTTTTACAACAAGGCCCCAGGCGAACGGCCGCCAGAACGCGAGTAGCGCCCGGCCGCCCCCCGCCCTTCCTTTGACGGGCAGGGGAGGCTTCAGCCTCCCTGTGTAAAAAAAACCAAAAAAATCCCGGGGGTTGAAAATTTTACCGGAATTCTATTAGACTCAATATCAAAAGAAAAAACACAGACATGAGGTCAGCCTTGTACAGCAAACTATCCGGCTTCCTGCCGGTCCTTCTATGCGCTCTCATTTTGAGCTGCGGCCCTAAAAAAGTTGTCCGCCCCATGGACCTTGGCCCGATAGCCGAATCGAAATGGACATACATCAGCGAGCTTTACCCTGTGAAGGAGATATTCATCGAAGGCGACACGATAATCGCCTTCAACGGCAGGGCCATGATCAAGGCCCCCGTGTCAGGGGGCCAGGCGGAAACCATCAACCTCAACCTCCCGGAGAAAGACGCGGCCCGGCTCGACTGTTTTCTGGCGGATTCAGGCGGCGCCTGGGTGGCCGGCGGCAACAAGCTCTATCGCATCAGCGCAACGTCCATCGAGGAGATCAATGAACTAAAGCCCCTGTTCACGGCCATACGCGCCCTGGCCGGCTCTTCCGGCAAGCGTGTTTTCGTGGGGGGCGACAACAGGATCGCCGCCCTTGAGGGCGGCACCTGGAGCGTGTACGAGCTGCCCTTCCACGTGACCGGAGCCATTACTGCGGGCGACAGGGTTTTCTTCATGGCCGGCGAAAAAGGGGTCGCCTTCCTCGAGGGGAACTCCATGACCGAGTACCCGAACCCGCTGTCGAAAGTGAAAGCCTACGCATCGAGCATGTTTACGCCCCTGTCCATGGTGCTGGCGGGCGAACGGCTCTGGGTGCTGTGGACCGGTGACGCAAGCTTCCTGTCCGTCCTGGACCTCGCATCGAACGAATCGAGCGCCTACACGTTCGAGGCGGGCCAGATCGGGCTGCCGCAGAAGCTCTTTGAAGCGGGCGGCAAGGTGTACATGCAGACCGAGCACGGGCTCTTCCTCGTCCATCACGGCCAGGTTACGGGCCTTCCTCTCAATCCTCTCACGCAGACCGCCGCGCTGGCGGCCCTGACCTACAAGATAACGCCTCGCAGCATCTCCGGCGAAACCTCCTCGGGCTTCACCGACATCAAGCCCTTTGCGTTCACTCCGGTTCCGAGAGGCCCGCTGAAAGGGCCGAAGGGGATAGAGCTGGAAGAGGACGACTATTACACGCTGACGCCCGAAAAGCTGAAAACCAGAAGCGACATCACGGTGCTGAAGGGGTGGAAAGACTTTTTCGTGGCAGGCACGCGCTACACAGGCATTGCGGTCCTGGGCAGCGACGGCATGAACATGAACGAGGTCTACCTCTATGACGCCAGGCCGCGCATCCCCTTTTCAATCCTGGGGAGCAAGACCGGCGAGCTGCTCTACCCCCTTGCGAGCGGCGAGATGGGCATGCTGAAGGAGGGCCGGCTGTTCACGATGAAGGCCGGGGAGCAAGCCGGTGAAAAGGCGTCGGGCGTCCATCGCCGGAACGACAGGCTCTGTTCCATCACGCTCAAGCTGCCCGAGGAGAGCGTCCACATTTACAGCTACGTCGGGAGCTCGTTCGAAAAGCTCTACGACAGGACCGTGGACCTGGCCACGGGCATCGGGTCCATCGGCAGCTTCGCCATCTCTCCCGACAATACCTTCTGGTTCACGATCAGGAGTTACGGTGAAGGCCAGGAGATGGGGGCCGCGGAGCTTCGGCCCGCCATGGAGGAGCTCGTGCTGGACGGGGCGGTCCCCATGCCGCCCGAGCACGCGCTCATCATTCCCAACGGGGTCAGCTCGATCCAGGCCGGCGATGACGGAACAATCTACCTGGGCGGCATGGACGGGCTCATCGTGATCAATCCCGACAGGAGCATCATGAAGTACAGGGAGTCGGAGGGGCTGGTGGGCGACTATGTGACCGACATGGCCCTGGACAGGGACGGCACGCTCTGGCTGGTCACGGTCGAGGGGCTTGGCTGGCTCAAGGACGGCACGCTCGCATT
>JBDRLK010000578.1:0-13337 GCA_043813155.1 Pseudomonadota bacterium
GCTTTTCGCGGGATTATGGAGCCCGCTGAATGTCTTGATTATCCTTGAAACTTACGATAATACTATTTCAATAAATACTATAAGAAAATTATATTTATACGAGATAGGTGGGACCCTGAAAATTATGTGTATAATATTCAGCCCTAAAGGGCCGCACTACATGCACAGGAGGAGAAAAGGAGCCGCAATCATGAACATTGCATTGATCGGACCCGAGCTGGAAGAAAACCTCGGCCTGCGCCATCTGCACGCCGCGCTCGCCGCGGCCGGGCACGAGGCGCGGATCTTTGATTTTCACGAACCTGCGCAGATAACCGATCTCGTGCGCCGCATAGCCGATTATTCGCCCGGGCTTGTCGGGCTTTCCATGGTTTTCACGGGAAGGGCGAGGGAATACGTATCCCTTGCCGGGGCCTTGAGGCAGGCCGGTTTCAGAGGGCACATCACGGCGGGCGGGCATTTCGCCTCATTCCACGCAGTCGAGCTTCTCAAGGATATCCGGGCCATTGACTCGATCGTCCACGGAGAGGGCGAGGAAGCCATCGTGGATCTTTTGCGCAGGCTGCCGCGAAAGAGCAGGGTGCGAGGCATAACGTACCGGGGCCGCGGCGGAAAGATCGTCACCACGCCGCCGCGCCGCCATCCGGACGATCTCGACGCCAGGCCGTGGCCCACGCGGCCGCTGCGCTTCCACGCCTACCTGGGCAAGCCGATCGCCAACATGCTGTCCAGCCGCGGCTGCTACGGCAACTGCAATTACTGCTCCATCTCGGCGTGGTACCGCAGAAGCCGGGGCAGGCGCCTGCGCCAGAGGAAGGTGGACAGCGTGGCCGACGAGATGGCCCGGCTCTATCACGAGCGCGGCGTGAGGATGTTCAACTTCCACGATGACAATTTCTTCCTTCCCTCCACCGGGAAAAACATGGAGCGTTTCAGCGCCCTGAAGAGCGGCCTGGAGGCAAGAGGCGTGGGCCGCATTGCCCTGCAGGTCAAGGCAAGGCCGGACAGCGTGGACGAGGAGGTCCTGGGCCTTCTCAAGGCCGTGGGTCTCTTCAGGGTCTTTCTGGGCGTTGAGAGCAACGCGGCCGCGGGCCTGAGGGTGCTGGGTCGCGGCATCGGCCGGGGGCAGAACCACGTTGCGCTCAGGATTTTAAAAGACCTGGATCTTCACGTGACGTTCAACCTTCTCATGTTCGACCCCGAGACAACGGTGTCCGACTTGAGGGACAACATAGATTTCATGCGCCGCTACGCGGCCATGCCCATGAACTTCGGACGCGTGGAAGTGTACAGCGGAACGCCCCTGGAAAAGAGCCTGAAAGCGCAAAACCGGCTTCAGGGCAATTATTTCGGCTACAGCTACCGAATCCGCAGCAGGCGCGCGCAGCGCGCCTTCGAGATGTACAGGCAGATTTTCCTGCCAAGGAATTTCGACGCAAAGGGAGCAAGCCTCCAGGCCATGAAGCTGGATTATTATTTTCACCTGCTTCGTCATTTCCAGCCGGAGCGGGCCGGGCGAAGGCTGGAGCGAAAAGTCAAGAAGCTCATCGAGCAGGTCAATACATCGAGCGCCTGCATGCTCACCGACATCTGCGATTTTGTCGCCGCGGGCAGGCTGGGGCCGGGGGAAGCGGCGCTTGCCTTCGCGGCAAAGCTGAACCGGGACAGGGAGGTCTTCGACGCGGCCTGGCAGAAAAAAGCGGACCGTGTCATCGACAAGATCCGTGGCCTGGCGGCGGGCCGCGGCAGCAGGCGGGCCATGCTGCCGGCCGTCGCCGCCGCCGCCCTCGTGCTTGTCGTGAGCGTGTCGGGCTGCAAGAAGGCAAGGGACAAGGGTGGAGTGGACAGCGGCGCAGGAACGGCGCCCGACAGGGAGGAGAAGGTGAAGGAGCCTGAAAAGCCGCCGCCGCCCGAAGAAGATGAAACCGTCGTCATCGGGCCCCTTTCGGACGACGACGTCGAGGGCGTGCGCAAGCGCATTGCCGAAAAATACCAGGACACGATCAACCGGCTGGCTCTCAGGAACACTTTCGTGAACAAGGAGGTCGTGGTCGATCTCACGCTCGACAGTGACGGGAATGTAGCCGGGTTTGAGATCAATTATCCGGATGAAAAGCCTCCCGCCGACATGGAAGAAGCGCTGGGCAATCACGTGTCCGGTTGGACCTTTCCCGCTATCAAGAAGGAGGGGATGTGCACGGTCAGGCTCGAGCTGAAAGAGGAGGTCAGGGCCGATTCCGGGGAGCCACTCCAGAAACCGCCGAAAAAGCCGCCGAAAAAGCCCCCCAAGCCGTCCAAGCCGAAGAAGAAGCCCGAAGACTGGCACATCTGCGAGATGATGATGATGCCCATGGAGCCGGACAAGAAATAGCCGATGACAGCTGGAAATGGCTGAAAAGCCTTATTTCCTGGCTGATGCTGCCATGCCCCGCGCTTGACATCTTGATGTGTTCGGGTTAACATCTTAATGATTACGGAGTTTGAGCATGGCGAAAAGAACTACAGTAACGCTGGACAACCAGGTCATGGAAGCTGTAAAAGCCAGGGCCGTAAAAGAAGGCAAGACGTTCGGGCAGGCGCTCAACGAGATCCTTCGTAAATGGCTGAGCACGGCTGGCAGCAGGAAGGAAGGCAAAATCAAGCTCGAACCCTGTTCCATGGGAAAGCCAAGGGTCGACATTTCCGACAGGGAGGACCTTTTCGATGCAATGGAGAAGGAATGAGAGTCCTTGTCGACACCAACATTCTTCTCCATGCAATCAATCGGGACAGCGATCGTCATTCGTCGTGCCGCGGCTTTATCGAGCAGGTGAGCGGAGGCGTTGATCCCTGGTGCCTGACCTGGAGCATTATCTACGAATTTTTGCGCGTTTCCACGCATAAATCTGTGTTTCCCAACCCCTTGCCCCCGGATCAGTCCGTTGACACCGTCAACCGCCTGCTTTCCAGCTCTACGCTGGAAATGCTTCTGGAAACGGAAAAACACCGGCAGTACCTCGACAGGGCTTACCGGGCGGCAGGTCCGATCAGGGGAAACACGTTTCATGACTGTCACATTGCCTCGCTCATGCTCGAGCATGACGTGAAATACATTGCCACCATGGATCGGCATTTTCGCCTGTTCCCTTTTGTTGAAATCGTTGAGATTCCCGAATGATCGTCCATATCTAGGCGAGACTGTTCAAGACAATAAGAACGACAATAAGAACTTTCATCGGGGTTTTCATCCCGCCTTTTCAAGGATGAAGCGTTCCTGTACAGCAGGCGGCATGCTGTGCAAAGCTCTGCAGTGTGACCAGGAAGAAACCCGCGGAAGGCGAGGACAGGAAGGAGCTCCTATATCCCGCACTGGAACCACGTCTCGATGATCGGCTCGGCCGGCTTGAGCCTGGGCGGGTATCCGAAGGGCGGCTCCTGGGAGTAATCGGACGGGTCGGACATGTAACGCCAGACAAACAGGCCGCCGAACCGTTACTACACTCTCAGGGCTTGCCAGGCAGCCTTCTGCGCGCTTCCTTCAGTCTTTCGTCGTCATACAGCCGCTCTATTAAGGCGAGGAAATTAAGGTCGCGTTTCCTCTTGTCTCCGATGACGTGACCCATCTCCGAAATGTATCGTGTGATGAGCATTTCGAAGTCCAACCCGTGTTTCGAGTGGATTTCAACCGCAGTTTCGATGTCGTGTTCGTAACCTCTTATCATCTTCATGAGGACGAGATCATGCTTCTCTGGGACGAGGATTGTAAGCTTCCCGAGCCCGGCGATGTCCATTTTCTCGAGCCGGGATTCGAATTCGTAGGGAGCGTCGGCCACGACCGCATACTCGACGGGAATCGGCAGGCCGCTGACAGCCCTTGTACGCGAGATCTCCTCGTCGAAGTCGCGGACCCACTCGCTCCAGGTGTCGACATCGCAAGTCGTACGCTGCACTCCATAAGCCAAAGCTGCCGCAGACCCTCCGATCAGGATGAAATCGAGGCGTTTGTCCAGTTGCTTGTCCAGCGCCGTCAGAAAGGCGCGGATCTGCTCTGCGTCGAACTTTTTCACGTCAGATCCACATGTTTTTTAAACAGGGACTCAAAACTGTCCATGCCAATGTTCATCCTGTAATGCCACCTGAGCGCAACAGGGGGGGAGTTCGCCTCGGCCAGCCTCCGCCCGTAAACCGAGCCGGTCGCCGGGAAGAAGTCGCTGGTCCTGCGAATGCGGCGATCCCGCATCCGGCGTGACCACTCCCTGAGCTGCGTGTCCTTCGCAAGCTCGGCCGTGAGGTCCAGGAATAAGCCCATTGCCTGCGTCTCGCCGGCCCTGCGCGCCTCAACTTTCAGTTTCTCCGGATCGAGGCGATGCCTGTTGCGCCAGATGCACACGGGCAGCGAGCGGGCAACGGAGGCGTCCCGGTGCGCGAGCCGGAGGCCTGCGGCGATGACCTTTTCAATCCCGGGCGGCCTTTTTGATTCCGGGGCATCGATGATGAGGGGTGCACTCAACCCTGCAAGCCATGCCCGCGTCATGCGATCCTGGCTCCCTGTGCACGCCTTTTCACTTTTTCCACCTGTCCGCATGAGCATACGCAGGATCCCTGCCTGCGGGTGACTCGTATCAGCTTGATAAACGGTCGCGCTTCCCACCCGGCTGGATCTGGCCAGACCGGTTCCTTCCATGGATTTCAACTCCCCGTACGCCCCTGCGAAGCTGACGCCCGCCATGCGGGCCAGGTCGGACACGCTGCCCTTTTCCTTCCCTCGCCATAGGACGACCAGAAGCTTCCTCCGGATGCCCGACTGCACTAGATAATTCAACATATCTTATATATATATCATATTATGCGATAAGTCAAGCCATCTGATCATGGTAAATTTCATCGAAATTTTACACCATCCTTTTAATCATGTACGGAGCCGACGATAAGAGCTTTCATCTAGGTTTATAACCCATCTTTTTAAGGATGAGCTGTCCCTGCTCGTCTGTCAGGGGCGCAAGTCGGGCTTGTCGGCGGCGCTGACCAGGATCGGCGGCGGGCACGGGGGAAGCGGATGGGAGCGGGGACGGTCGCGAGGCAGGCGAAAGAACGGCGGCAGGAAGGAACCCGCGGAAGGCGAGGACAGGAAGGAGCTCCTAACCCGGCCGAGCCGGAACCAAACAGGGAAAGAATGCGAAACTCTCGCCCGGCTCGCCCGGGAGCCGTTAGCCATTAGCCGTTGGCTTCAAAGCCTGCGGTGCCCGCTCTTGCTGACAGCTAATCGCTAATGGCTAACAGCTTTGATGCCATTTTGCGAAGGATTTAGTTGGTAAGAGACTATATCCCGCACTGGAACCACGTCTCGATGATCGGCTCGGCCGGCTTGAGCCTGGGCGGGTATCCGAAGGGCGGCTCCTGGGAGTAATCGGACGGGTCGGACATGTAGCGCCAGACAAACAGGCCGCCGAACCATTCGCGGCCCCAGTAGGTCCGGAAGGTGATGTCGAAAAGAAGAGCCTGGATCCCGTTGTCCACGACCGGGTTTTCCACGTGCTCGGGCCAGATCCAGGGCTCCTTGAGCGCGCCCGCGAGCGCCTTGAACCCCACCTCGGTGAAGATGACCGGTTTTCCGTGAATCGCCGAGAGCTCCTCGAGCTCCAGCGCTATGCGCTGCGCGACCATGATGATCTCTTCCGGTTCGGCGCTGCCCGTGTCGCTCATGGGGTAGAAGGCGTTCACCCCGATGTAGTCGAGGTGCTGCCAGAAGGCCACGTCTGCTGCCTCGTCCCAGTTGGCGCAGTAAGTGAGCTTTCCCGGGAAGAACGTTTTTATCTCTTCTGCCAAGGCACCGAACCTGTAGCCGAAGCGGCTGGAGGCGCTCTTGAGCTCCAGGCCGATGCTCAGCATGTCCGCGTTCTCGTCGGCCGCCATGCGCGCCGCGTCCATGATGGTGGCCCGGTAGGACTCGAACCACGCGTCCCAGCCCTCCTGCGTTCCCGTCTCGCCGCCGCCGGGGCGCAGCTCTCCGCGCCAGCACCAGTCCCAGGGGTAGACGTGGGGCGCAATGAATACTTTCAGGCCTGCTTCTTTTGCCTGCCTGATGGCGCGAACAGCCATGGGTCTCGCCTTTTCGGGCGGAAACTCGAAGTACGGGAAAATCATCGTGTCCTCGCAGTCGATCATGGTGGCGTAGGGCGTGACCGTCACCCATTCGGCGCCCAGCCCCGCGATCTCCTCGATGGCCCGGGCGCACTGCGCCGAGCCGTAGCCGTTGACGGGCAGCCTGTTGTCCTCGATCATGCCCAGGCCGATGCCCCTGATTTTTTCGATTTTTTCGCAGGGCCGCTCAACGGGCGTTTCGTACGGCGGGAAGGTGACCGCAGGCTCATTGCCGCAGCCATGCAGGAATGTATAGGAGGCGGTAACAAGCAGGGGGATGATCCTGAAACGCAAGAAAGCCAACTTTCCCAAGCAGGTTATTGCACGTCCGCGCAGCACCGTGCGCCGGTTTCAGCGCCCGAGACCACGGGGTTTCAAAACGGTTTCTTCAAGATGCCTTTTCAGGGCTTCCCTGACCTCGTCCATGCCGGCCGCCTGCTTGAAGGTGCACCCGGCGGCGGCGTGATGCCCGCCCCCGCCGAAGCGAAGGGCGACCAGGGACACGTCGACGCGGCCGCGCGAGCGAAGCGACACCCTGACGGCGCCGTCGTCCCTTTCCCTGATGAGCGCGGCCACCTGCACGCCCTCGATGCCCCGCGGGAAGTTGACGAAATCCTCGAGCGCGTCGGGGCCGAGGCCGCGGCGCGCGAGCATGTCCAGGGACGCGGTCACGGTGGCGAATCGCCCGCCCAGGTCGACCTCGAGCGTGGACAGCACGTCGGAAAGAAGGCCAAGTCTGCCCTGCGGGAAAGTTTCGTAGACGTTCAGGGCCATTTTCCACGGCAAAACGCCGAGCTCAAGGCACTCGGCGGCCAGCCTCATCACCTTGGGCGTTGTCGACGAATAGTGAAACGATCCCGTGTCCGTCATGACCGCAACGTACACGCACTCGGCAAAGGCGAGGTTCAACTCGGCCGACATGGCGCGGGCCAGGTCGAAGATGATCTCGCCCACCGCCGCTGCGGGGATGTTCAGGTAGATGTCCCCCCACGCTTTTCCGGTTGCGTGGTGGTCGATGATGGCAACGGTCCCGCTCGTCTCGCGCAAGGGAACAGGCTCGGCCAGGAGCGCGGGGTCGGCCGTGTCCACGACGATCGTGGCGTCGAACGCTTCAGCGGCGGGCAGGCTGCGCACGATCTCGTGCGCGCCGGGAAGAAACCTGTAGCAGGAGGGCACCTCGTCGGGAACCCACACGGTCGCCTTTTTTCCCTGCGCCTCGAGAAGGTGCCGGACCGCCAGGGCGGAGCCGATGGCGTCGCCGTCGGGGTTCCTGTGAGACATGACGAGGAATGTCCCGGCCGATGCCATGAGCCGCGTGACCTCCTCCATGGCCCGGCCCTGCTCCTTCTTGCTGCCGCGCATGACTACTCTTTTATCTCCTTGAGCACCTCTTCGAGGCGCTCGTGTTTTTCAATGGACGTATCGTACCTGAAGCGCAGCTCCGGGAAATACTTGAAGGAGAACCTGGGGCGCAGCAGCCTGTTGAAGTAGGGCGCGGCCCTGTTGACCTGCTTTTCCAGGTTTTTTCTGTCGCCGCTCTTGCTCAGGTAGTTGGTAAAATAGACAGTGGCGGTTCTCAGGTCCTTCGTCACTTCCACGCGCGTGATGACGACTTTCTTGAACAGGGGATTGCTGCTTTCGAAGAGTATGGCACTGGCAAGCTCACGCTTGATCGCGCTGGCGACTTTCTTAGTCCGCATGTCGCGACTCCTTGCCCATCAGGTCCCGCCTTCCTCGTCCCGGCTGATCCAGGCTTCTTCCAGCGTCCTGATGGCGCCGTCGTCCGCAAGGTTGAATTCAGGAGACAGGTCGACGCCGCCGGCGATTATGATTTCCGTCTTGAAATCGAGCAGCTTGGCATTCTTGTTGCGGGAAATGCTGTCAACGATCGTGCCCAGGTACTTGAGCTGGTCCTGGCTCGTGTTCCCCAGGACCGCGAATCCGATGACGGCGTATTTGTGCGTGTCATGGTGGCCGATTTCCGCGGCCGAGACCTGGAACTTTCCCCTTATTTTTTTTAGCAGGGGCTTGATAATGCTCCTCTTTGCCTTGAGGGAGCCGCAGCCGGGAATCTCGAGCCAGACCTTGCCGATTCCAACGAAGACCGATCCATGATGACTTCGGGACATGATAAAAAAGCTTCCACCCGCGGGGCACAAGGCCCCGCACCGTTAAATCTTGACCTCTTTTTCCTTGAGCTCGAATCCTTCTATTTCGTCGCCCTCCTTGACATCCTGGTACCCATCGAGCCCGATACCGCATTCCTGGCCGGACGGGACCTCCCTGACGTCGTCCTTGTAATGGCGAAGGGAGGAGATTTTTCCGGTCCATACCACGGCCAGGTCCCTGAGCAGCCGGACGTTGCAGCTTTTCGTGATTTTGCCTTCCTCGATCGAGCAGCCCGCGATATTGCCGAGCTTGGAAATTTTGAACGCCTTGAGGACCTTTGCCTTTCCTATAATGATCTCCTCGAACTCGGGCGCGATCATGCCCAGGAGGATCTGCTTGAGATCGTCGAGCATCTCGTAGATGATCGTGTGGAGCCTGATCTGGATGCGCTCGTTTTCAGCAATCGTCTTGGCCTTGCCCGTGGGCCGTACATTGAAGCCCACGATGACGGCCTTTGACGCCGAGGCCAGCATGACATCGCTTTCCGTAATGCCTCCAACCGACGCGTGAATCACGTTCACGTTCGCCTTTTGTGAGGAGAGCTTGAGGATGGCGGTCTTGACCGCTTCCATGCCGCCGTGGACGTCGGCCTTGATAATGACATCGAGCTGCGCGATTTCCGCTTCGCCCATCTTGGCCAGGAACTCGGACCTGGCTCCTTGCGCCATGGCAGCCGAGTCGGCGGCGGTTTTTTCCGCGCGGCTCTCGGCGATCCACTGCGCTTTCTTGATGTCCGTGATCACGTCGACGGGGTCCCCGGCGCTCGGGACCTGGCTGAGGCCCAGGACGCCGACGGGAGTCGACGTGTCGGCCTCGGTGACGGACTTGCCGTTCGCGTCGAGCATGGCCCTGATGCGGCCGTGAGCCGTGCCGGCGATGATGTAGTCGCCGACGCGCAGCACGCCGTTCTGGATGACGACGGTGGCCATGGCCCCCTTGGACCGGTCGAGCCTGGACTCGATGACGAGCCCGTGGGCGCCGCGCGTGGGGTTTGTTTTCAGCTCGAGCACCTCCGCCTGCAGCAGGACCGACTCGATCAGCTGGTCGACCCCCTTGCCCGTGAGCGCGGAGATTTCGGTAAAGAGCGTCTCGCCGCCCCATTCCTCGGAAATGAGGCCGTGCTCGGACAGGTCCTTCTTGATCCTTTCCGGCGCGGAATGGGGCAGGTCCGTCTTGTTGATCGCGACGATGATCGGTACATCCGCCGCCTTGGCGTGATTGATGGACTCGATGGTCTGCTCCTGGACACCGTCGTTGGCCGCGACGATGAGAATCACGATGTCCGTGACCTGGGCTCCCCTGGCCCGCATGGCCGTAAAAGCCTCGTGTCCGGGCGTGTCGATGAACACGACGATGCCCTTCGGTGTTTCAACGGCCGAGGCGCCGATGGCCTGGGTAATGCCGCCGGCTTCGCCGGCGGCGACCTTGGTATTGCGTATGTAGTCGAGAAGCGTGGTTTTTCCGTGGTCGACATGGCCCATGACGGTGACGATCGGGGGCCTGGCGACGAGATCCTCGTCTTCTCCCTCGGCTTCCACGGCCGACCTGATGAGCCCTTCCTCGTCGATGGCCACGTCCTCGACCTCATAGTTGTATTCGGAGGCGACGATCTTCGCCGTGTCGGCGTCGAGCGTGGAATTGATGTTTATCCCGCTCATGCCCAGCTGCAGGAGCTTCATGAGAAGCTCCGTTGCCTTTGTGCTCATTGCCTTGGCGAGCTCCTGGAGCTGGATCCTTCCTTCGATGCGCACAACACGCTTGCTGGCCTTGGGAACGGTGATCTCCGTTTTCTTGACCTTTGTTCCCGGCGCGACCTTTTTCTTCCTGGGCTTCTTGCCCTTGGGCTGCCATGGTTTCGCCTCTGTTTTCACAACCTCGAACCTTCTGCCGGGCGTGGCGCCCGCCGAAGGGTCCGCCGGCTGAGGGCGGGGCTCGCCGAAGGCCTGCGCCCTGGGCGGGGAGGGAAGCGGCGCCGCGGGCAGCTGGATCTGGCCGAGAATGCGCGGCCCGAACGGCTCTGACGGCGATGGAGCCTGGACCGGGGGTGCTTGTGTTTCCGCGGCCGCCGCGGCGTCCTGCGGCGCGGCTGCCATGGCCGGTGCCTTGGCGGGCCGTGCCGGGGAAGCTTTTGCCGCCTTTTGAGCAGCCGGAGGAGGCGGCGCGGCAGGTTTTACGGTCCTGCGCCTGAGGATGCCGTGGGCAATGACTTCCTCCTTGGGCGCTTCCTGCTTTTCATTCTGCACGGCGCGCCGCAGGGCCTGAATGTCCGCGTCGTACACGAAGCTCATGTGGTTTTTCACGGAGATACCGAGCTCGTGGCATTTCTTCAGCAGGTGAGAGCTGGATACGCTCAAATCCTGCGCAATGCTGTAAACTCGCTCTTTCATTGTTGCTTGTTTGCCTAGTTGCATTTTAACCTGTCGTCGTTGTTATTACAGGGGTCGGACCTTGAATTTTGTGTTCTCCTGAATGCAAAAACAAAGGTCCGGCCCCTTCAATTTAAAGTTCGTCGGACGGCTGAGTTTCCTACCAGCCTTCGTCCAGTTTCTCTATCTTGGATCGTTCATCGCCTTGCGTGATTTCATCCTGCCCGGCCCCATCCCCGTGTGCAGGGGTCTTTTCAGCGGCCTCCGGCCCATCATCTTTTGAAGCCGGCTCCGGCGCGGCCCGGGCCGCGGCTTCCCCTTGCTTCTCTGCCGCATCCTGCCCCGCCGCGGGAGACGGGGCGCCGGATTCCTTCTCGAGCTCATCGAGAATGGTTTTCTCGCTGCTGAGAAAATGGCGCGCCCCGTGAATGATCGATTTTGCCTTTTTCAGCCCGAGGCCGGTTTTTATGGCGAACTTGTCGATATCCTCCTCCCCGATCTGCTCCACGGTCTCGTAATCCTTCTGCTCGAGCAGCTCCACGGTTCTATCGCCGACGCCGGAGATGAAAAGCATTCGCTCGCGCTGTGTGAGGGGCTCGGTCTTTGAGGCCGCTTCCCGGATCCTCTCCCTCCTCATGGCGTCGATGTTTTTCTGGGCGGCCGCCCTGATGGCATTGCCCACCTCGGCGCCTCCGAGGCCGGGAATCGCGGCCAGCTCCTGGGGATTTGCCTCGACCAGGTCCTCCACGGACCTGAAGCCAAGCTTGTACATTGTCTTTGCCAGGGACTCCTCGATCTCCGTGATCTCGACAAACTGCGCAATGGTTTCGTCTTCCATTTTCTTGAACACGCTTTCGCTGATGATGTCCAGGTGCCATCCGGTCAGGGTGCCGGCGAGCCGGACGTTCTGGCCCTTCTTGCCGATGGCCAGGGAAAGTTTTTCGTCCGGCACGATGAGCTCCATGGAGCCGTTGGGCTCGTCGATGATGACCTTGGTGACCTCGGCCGGGCTGATGGCATTGCAAACGAAGCGCGCAGGGTCCCTGTCCCAGGGCACGATGTCGATTTTCTCTCCCCGCAGCTCCTGCACGACGGTCTGGACCCTCGATCCCTTCATTCCCACGCAGGCGCCCACCGGGTCCACGTCCACGTCCCTCGACGCCACGGCCACCTTGGCCCTCGAGCCGGGCTCGCGCACGATGTTGACGATCCTCACGATCCCCTCCGAGATTTCCGGGACCTCCTGCTCGAAGAGCTTGTGGAGAAATCCGACGTCGGCCCTGCTGAGGATGATCTGCAGGCCCTTGGATTCCCGGTCGATGTCCTTGATGTAGGCCTGGATCCTGTCGCCGACCCTGAAGCTTTCCTTGGGGATCTGTTCCCTTCCGGGAAGCACGGCCTCGGCCCTGCCCAGGTCGACGATGACGTTGTTGCCGCGCTCGAAACGGCGCACGATACCGGCGACGAGCTCCGACTTCCTGTCCTTGTACTCGTTGTACACGAGGTCCCTTTCCGCGTCCCTGAGCTTCTGCGTGATGACCTGCTTGGCGATCTGCGCCGCGATCCTGCCGAAGCCCTTGTTGAACGTCTTGAAGCCGAGAATGGGGCCGTAGATCTTGTCCTGTTCATTGGCCTTGGGTTCGTCGTCCTCCCTGTAATAGATCTGGAACCCCAGGGAATCGCCGGCTTCCGCGTCGAGCTTGGATTCCCTGATCTTCTCGACCGGAATCTCACGTTCGGGTGCGTCGAGATCGTCAACGATGGTCATGAACTGGAACAGGTCGATGGACCCCGTGTCCCTGTTGAACCGCGCCTCGATGTCCCTCTCCTGGCCGAAGGTTTTCTTGGCCGCCGTCTGCATGGCGCTTTCCAGGGCCCGCACGAGCACGTTGCGGTCTATGCCCTTGTCCTTGATGAGCTGGTCGATGACCATGTTGAGATCATACGTCGGTATCTGTTGAGCTATTTTCCTTGCCACTTTTATTTACCTTTCTTTTTTTTCTTCGTCTTCTTCGTCTTTTTCTTCGGATCCGGAAACTGCGGGCAAATCCGGGCCTTTTCTATGCCGGCAACCTCGAGCGTCCAGCGCTCGTCGGCCGATTCGATGATAACGGCCGCCGCCCGCCCTTCCTCTTCCTCGACGGCCGCCAGCCTGCCCTTGAAGCGCCGCCTGCCGTTCAGGGGATATTTGAGCAGTATCGCAAGCTCGTGGCCCACGAAGAACCGGTACTCCTCCGGCCTCGGGATGGGCCGGTCCAGGCCGGGCGAGGAAACCTCCAGGGAAAAGTTCTTTCCGCCCAGGCTGTAGGCCTCGAAAGCCGCGGTTATTTCCTTGCTGATGCGCTCGAGCGTCTTGAGATCGATCGTGCTGCCGGGATAGGGCAGGGGAGCGGGAGCGCTGATCTTTCTGTCGACGTTGACGCGCAGCGATACGCCGGACCTTACATAGGCAAAGCTGAAATCGGTGATTTCCACATCGTAGCTTTCGATGATGGGCGCTATGATACTTTTTATCCTCTCAGAATCCATCGCAACAACTCGCTATTCGGGAAAATTAGGGGAAAAACAACAGGAGAACGAGAGAAAGAACAACCCCACTATATGATTTATAAAAACAAAGTCAAGCATTAAAAATCAAAATATAATGTAGTGCGGCCCGTCAGGGCCGCGATCCGGACGGGA
>JBDRLK010000579.1:0-4896 GCA_043813155.1 Pseudomonadota bacterium
CGTCACCGCAGGGAGTCGTACGTGCACCTGTGGGGCCCTGAAAATTATGTGTATAATATTCAGGCCTTTAGGCTCCCATGAAAGAACACTGCACCGGGCGGCAGAAGCCGCCCCTACCCGGCGAGAGTGGATAAACTGGCGGCTGAAGCCTCCCTTACCCGGCGAGAGCGGATAAGCGGGCGGCTGAAGCCGCCCCTGCCCGCGTTGGGGAAATATAAAGTCAGAACGCTATGCGCAGCGCGAGCTCGCCCGGGCCGAAAAGAACCGAGGCCTTCTTCTTTGTTTCGGCCTTTGCCTCTTTCTTTTTCATGGACAGGACGAAGAGCACGATCGACGTGACCGCAAGCGCGCCCCCGGCCGCCATGAGCCCGTAGGTGGCATTGTAAAGCTCCTTTGACGTGTCGTAGTGCCCGTCCCTTCTTTTCCGAATATCGTCGAGCTGCTCCTGCGTGACGGCCGGATCGTCAAGCTTTTCATCGTACTCGTCCTCGGCCTCCTGCATGAGCGACGCCTCGTTCGCACCCAGGCCCACGGTCACGCCCCCGCCGACGATCAGGGCCAGGCCGGCGGCCAGCGTCACCCAGGCGCCGGTCCTCGTGTTTTTCTTTTTGTTCGGGGCCGGGGCTTTTTTCACGGGCTGCTCCACGGGAGGCTCTTTCTTCTTTATCTCGACTTCCTTGCCTCCCTTGCCTTCCTCCTGCTCGCCGGCCCCGCCCGATTCCTTTACCTCGATCTTGTTGACCTTGCCCGCCTCGAGCATCATGATCTTATTGACGATAACGCTCTTGCCGAGGGCAACGAAAACATTGTGCTCGCCGGGAATGAGCAGGATCTCCTGGCCCGACCTGTTGACTTCATGCTTCTCGCCGTCGATGTCCACGACGGACTCGGGGACCTTGCCGGTGAGCCTGATGATTCCCAGGTTGCTCTTCGACTCTTCCAGCACGCCCTCCACGTGAATGCGCTGGCCCTCCGGGACCTTGCCCTTGCCCTCGTCCAGGAACTCGATCAGGAAGCCGGCGGCTCCGAGGTAGTTCTTCAGGTTGTAATGGCACATGGCGATGTTGTACTTGAGCTTCCAGTGGGGCCGGTAATTGTAGGATGCCTCGAAGTCGATCAGCGCGTCCTCGTACTCACCGGCCGTGAAGAACTTTACAGCGCGGTCAAAATGCTTCTTGGACTTTGCCTTGTTCTCCTTCACGCCCTGGGCAGGCGCGGCGCTGCTCAAAACCATGATCACGGCGGCGGCCATGCCGAGAAACATGAGGTGCGGGCGCTTCATCAGGATGAACTGTATGACAATAAGCGACCTGTGTAAAGAGGTTTTGCGCCGGCCCCGGCGCGCTTGCGCCGGCGCGGCAAGAGTGCTTGAATGGTTGGAACAATATCATTCGACATAACGGCGCAGGTTGTCGCCCTCTCTTCGCTCGGGCGACCCGCTGTACACCAAAGGTGTTGCGGTTTAAGCCTGCGGCTGCCACAGCTGCATCAGAAAAGCTTCAGCTGCTTTTTCTTCTCCAGCGCGGCGGCCTGCCGAGGTTTTGGCTTCGCCTTTTCGATCATTCGCAAGGGGATTGATTTTTCCAGGGACGCCAGGAAACGCGACGGCCCGGACGCGATTTCTTTTCCCCACAGCCTCCGGCTGCGGGCATGGGTGACCAGGAGGTGCTCCCTGGCCCGCGTCATGGCCACGTAAAGCAGCCGCAGCTCCTCCTGCTCGTCCCTTTCCCCGTCCCTGCTTCCAAAAGACCAGGGCACGACGGCGTCATCGCATCCAGCCACGAACACGGTGTCGAACTCGAGCCCCTTGGCCGAGTGCATGGTCAGGATTTTCACGTTCCCCGGCCTCACGCCGAGAAGGTCGCTGACCCTTCCCGACGCGAGAAAATCGACGAGCGATTTTCTGTCGTGGCCCAGGACGTCGAAGAGAGCGCGCAGCTCGTCCACGGCTTCCGGGTCGTCATCGCCGGCCGGCCGGCCCGTTCCCGCCTCCAGCCATTCGGCGTGAAGGGCGATCGCCTCGTCCACGGCTTTCCTCGTGCTCTCCGAATCATCCGCCACGTCCGCCGGCCCGCCGCTTCCCAGGGCGCTGTCGATAAAGGACGGCCAGAAGGGCCCGTCCGCGCCCAGCGCCCCGGCCGCCCTTGCAAGCTCGCCCGGGGTCGTGACCCATCCTTTCATGAGCGACCCGAGAAGCCCGGCCTGCATGCGCTCCGGAAGAAGGCCGATCAGGTCGAAGGGCGAGGCCGCCCCGAGCCTGAGCCTCAGCATCCTGATGAGCGCGGCGCAGCCGCCGCGATCCAACGCGTAGCCGCTCTCCCTCACCTCGAAGGGGATGGCGTGCTTTCGCAGCGCTGATTCGATGGCCGCGCCCACGGCCCCGGCGCGCACGAGCACGGCAATGTCCTCGAAGCAGAGGCCGCCGCCGCCGTCCCCCTCGACCCTGCCTTCCTCGATGCTGAAGACGCCGGTCCCGCCGACAAGCTGACGGATGCTCCCGGCAATGAACTCGGCCTCGTCCGCGTCCGATTCAAAGCCCAGGAGCTCGACCTTCCCTTCGCCGCCGCGAAGCGCGCTGCAGCGGCGCATGGGCCGCTCGCCGCAGCAGCCCTCGAGCATGGCCTCGCAGGCCTGCACGATGCGCGGCCGGCTCCTGCGGTTCTTCTCGAGAAAAATCACCCTGGACCCGGAAAAAAGCTTCTCGAAGCCCAGGATGTACTCGCGCCTCCCCCCCCTGAACCCGTAGATGGACTGCTCCGGGTCGCCGATCGCGAAAATCTTCGACCCCAGCTTTTCGGCCATGACCCTGAAGAGCTCGACCTGGTGCGCGTCCACGTCCTGGAACTCGTCCACGTGAACAAAGCCGAGCCGCCGCTTCCACGCCTCCGCGCCGGTCGCATCGCGGCGCAGGGCTCCGGCCGCCTCGATGATCATGGTATCGTAATCCAGAAGGCCCGTTCGCCGGACGACCTCGAGGTAGGCGTCATAGACGCCCTTTTCTCGCTCGTCTTCGAGCGCGGCCTCGCCGGCCGCGCCGCCCGGCTGCTCGAAGCGGGCCATGATCTTTCTTTTCACGCGGCGCCGCTCCCCGGCCGTCTCGCCCGCGAGCCGCTCATCGACGATCCCGCCCAGCAGCATGTTCAATTCGGAGTCGGACATGACCGCCGGCCGCCGGTCCGGCGAGGCGCTTGCAATGATCTCCATGCACAGCGAATGGATGGTTCCGGTGAAAACGCCGGCCACGATGCCCCTGCGCGCAAGCCTTTCGGCGAGCTCCAGGGCCGCCTTGTTGGTGAAGGCAAGGGCCGTGATGCGCGACGGCGCCACGCCGGCCTGCCTGACGAGCCTGTCGATCCTTTCGACGAGCGAGTATGTCTTTCCCGCGCCCGGGCCGGCGATCACGCAGACATGGTTTTTCGTGTCGAGAAGAGCCGCCGCGAAATCATCGTCGCTCACGGGCGCGGCCGGCTTTTTTTTTACCCTGCCCTGTTTCTTCTCTTTGTCTTTTTCCTTTTCTTTCTTCCCCTGCGCTATTTTCTTTTTGTCCTTTTCCGGCAGCAGGCTCCCCTGCTCCTCCTCCCGGGCCGCGGCCCCCGCGCCCGCGTGAATGAAGATTTTCCCGAACTCGCCGTCGTACCCTTCCTCGATCCGCACCTCGCCCCTCCTCATTTTCATGACCGCCTCCCCAACCCTGTCCCCCCCGGCCCGGGCGAGCTGCTCTTCGCCGGCTTCAAGCAGGTACTGCAGCTCGCTGAAGCCGGCTTTCACTATTTTTTGGTACTCGCCCGTGACGGTCTTTGTTGCCGGGCCCTTGCCCACGACCCCGGAGATGATCTCGCGAAGCGGGATGGCCGGGTGAAAGGCGGGTTTCCGGGCGCGAAGCTTTTGCGCGTCCTTCTCGCTGCGGTCGGCAAGGTCGATCACCCTGTGGTAAACACCGACCGTGACGGGCTTGCCGCACACCGGGCAGGCGCCTTCCAGGGCTTTTGTCCTGTCCGGGTGCAGGCGCGCGCCGCACTTGCGGTGCCCGTCGAAATGGTACTTGCCTTCCTCCGGGAAAAACTCGACCGTGCCCAGAAAGCCGCCGCGCTCTTCGCCCTTGAGCGCGGCCTTGATGTTTTCAAAAGAGGGGTGGATGTCGAAGATGTTCGCCTCCCTGCCCAGCTTGGCCAGGGAATGCGCGTCGGAATTCGATATGAGCGTGTAGCGGTCCAGGCCGCTGATTCTCCAGTTCATGAGAGGGTCGGAGGACAGCCCGGTCTCGAGCGCGAAGACGTGGCCGGAAAGGTCCTCGAAACATTCCTCCACGCTGTCAAAGCCCGACTTCGAGCCGAGCAGGGAAAACCACGGCGTCCAGATATGCGCGGGGACCAGGAACCCGTCGGGGTCCGCGTCGAGCTGGATTTCGAGTATGTTCCTGGAATCGAGCCCCAGGATGGGCCTGCCGTCCGACCTGATGTTGCCCAGGTTGGCGAGGACCGCATTGAATTTTTCCGCTCTCTCCAGCGAGGACAGGAAGACCAGGTTGTGGACTTTTCGCGTCCTGTCGCCCTTCTTGTAGATGCTGCTGATCTCTCCGGTGAGGATGAACAGGGTGTTGCCTTCGGCCAGGCCGGGGTCGGCCTTGCGGATCATTTCCCGGATGCCCGCGCGCAGCGTAAAAAGCCCGGGGTGCTCCTTCGAAGGCTCGAGCTTGTCTTTCAGATCGGCTATCCAGGCCGGGTGCGTGATGTCGCCCGTTCCCACGACCAGGATCCCCTTTTCGATCGCGCCTGCGAAGAGGCCTTCGGGGCAGAGGTCTTTTGACACGGCCCTTGAGTACCGGGAATGGATGTGAAAGTCGGCGTAAAATTTCATGTGCGCCCAACCCGCATGCAGTGCGGGGCTTCAGCCCCG
>JBDRLK010000580.1:0-11961 GCA_043813155.1 Pseudomonadota bacterium
GCCTCAAGGAGATCGCGTCGTCGGGCGCCTCCATGGTCGTCGTTTACGGCGACGGCGACGACCCCGACTCGGGCAAAGAGCTCGGCCGGGAGCTTGCGGGGCAGGGCATCCGGAACGTGCACTACGTGGAGGGGGGCGCTCCCGCGATCCGCGATCAGAATAGCGGGGGGGCGGCGCCATGAAAGGGTTCATGAGCTGGAAAGGGCACAGCTGGATATCGCTGCCCCTGCGGCTTTACATCGGGCTCGTGTTCGTCTTTGCCTGCATTCACAAGATCGCCGACCCGGCCGTCTTTGCCGTCGACGTGGCCACCTACCAGATCATGCCGCTGCAGCTCATCAACCTCATGGCCGTCATCCTGCCCTGGCTCGAGCTCTTCGCGGGGATCATGATCATCATCGGCTGGAGAACCAGGGCCGCTTCCCTCTGCATCGCGGGCATGATGGCCGTGTTTCTCACGGCCATCATCATCGCGCTGGCCAGGGGCCTCGAGATGTCCTGCGGATGCTTTGCCTCGCAGAGCATGGAGAAGGACCCGATCTCGTACCTGACCGTGCTGCGGGACCTGGGATGGACGATCATACCGCTCTATGTCCTGTTCTTCGACAAAAACCCCATTGGCGTCGATCGCCTCGTAGCGTATCTTATCGGGAGGAAGGCACATGCGTAAATTGAGAGCTCCGCTGGTTCTATTTTCCTGTATTCTCCTTGTTTCACAGCAGGCCGGCTCATCGTCTCCCGGGGCGTGCAGCTCGCTGAAAGGGGACGAGAAGCAAACGGCCGAATCGATCATGGCCGAATCGTATCCTTACGGCTGCTGCGACAAGACCATCGACAAGTGCCTGAAGGAGAAGAAAGTCTGCAAGCTCGCCGTGAGGCTGGCCGGCGAAATCTGCATGCGCGTGTCCAAGGGCGAATCAAAGGATGACATAAAAACCGCGCTTTCGCGCAGGGCCAACAGCATGATGGCCTCGGGAAAAAAATACGAGATCGACACCGGCGCCCTGGATACCTGGGCCGGCGACGAGGTCAGCAAGGTCACGCTCGTGGCCTACGTGTGCGCCCGCTGCCCCTACTGTGCGAAAATCATGCCCAAGCTGTACAGCAAGGTGACGGAGGGGGAGCTGAAGGGCAAAGTAAAGCTGCACGTCAAAATCTTCCCCATCAAGGGCCATGAGAGCAGCGGTGAGGGCGGGAAGGCCATGGCCGCGGCCGCGCAGAAAGGCAAGTTCTGGCCTTTTATGCTCAAGCTGTACGGCAGTTTCAAGGATTTCGATGTCTCAAAGCTCTCGACATGGGCGAAGGACGCGGGCATGGTCAAAGGCGATTTCGAGAAGCTCATGAAAAGCAAGCAAACAGAGACTCTTGTCGTGAATTCCAAGAAGGAGGGCCTGAAAAACGGTGTGGAAGGAACGCCCACGTTCTTCATCAACGGCCGCAAGTACAAGGCGGACCAGAAGCTGACCTATTTCGTCGACGCCCTCCTGGAGGAGCATGACAGGCTCACGGGCGTTGAATACGAAAAATAGTCGCCGGTCGCCGGCCGCTGGTCCCGCCACCTCCGCCTTTTCATTCGCAACATAATCGGTTAATTAGTTAGTTCCCGTCCCGAAATTCATATATACGGCCGGTAGCCGCAAGCTTTAGCTTGCGTCCTCGTCGAGAAAATTGCGCAGGCTAAAGCCTGCGGCTACCATAAAGGTCATTTCGGGACGGGAACTAGTTAACACAAATGAAATTTAAAGTTGATTTTTGGTGGAATTGCACTTTAATTTAAGCTGAAGATTCATTAAAGTCAGAAAAAGACTGCGAGGAAGCGATGAATATAAAACCACTCGTTATCATGTGCTGCGCTCTTCCGGCGGCCGCCTGCTATCAAAGCGGAGGCCTGTCCGGGGACTCGAACACCGACGCGGATGGAGCGGACGTCCGCGAGGACGGGGATGTGAACGTGGAAGGCGACACGGTCGTGGACGTTGACACGGACTCGGATGTGCGCCCCGATTACCCGGACGTGGAGGACGGCACGGACTGCGATCAGCAGATATGCATCGACTGCGAGTGCGTGTGCCCCGACGGGCCGACCCTGTCGTGGGATTACTGCCAGAGCGTCTGTTTCGGCGACCCCGTGTGCCCGCCCGGCTGCCCGCCGGACATGTGCCCCTCGTGCGCCGAGCCGCCGGAATGCCCCGAGGGCCCTCCTGACGGCCCCATGGGCGCCCCCTGCACAAGGGACTACGAGTGCGAGGGCGATGCAGGCTGCTACCCCGAGCAGGTGGAGAACTACAACGGCGAGACCTACATCGACTGGCCGGGCGGTTACTGCTCGCAATCGGGCGCCGGCAGCGAGGGCTGCGACCCCATGGACCCCGGCACGTGCCCCGCGGGCGCCGTGTGCATCTACCAGGGCGAGTACATGGGATATGAATGGTACGGGTGTTTCGACGCGTGCACGCCCGCCGACTCGAGCGGCAATCCCTATGACTGGGCCTGCGGGTGCAGGGAGGGCTACCAGTGCAGCCCATCCTACGGCGTCTGCCTCACGGGCTGCTCGCACGACAGGGAGTGCTGCGAGTTCTGGGACGACGGCAATTACAACGGCCGCAGGGACACGGGCGAGGTCACCTTCTTCCCGGAATGCGACGGGTACTGCGACAACGAGTGGGACGAGGAATGCCGCGCGTCGTACACGTGCATCTACAGCGGCAGCGAAAGCGCCATGATCGGCGACCCCTGCGAGCACGATTACCAGTGCACGCCGGACGGGTACTGCCTCTCCTCCATATGGACCGACCCGGAAACAGGCGACCCCTATTACCCCGGGGGGTACTGCACCATCATCGAGTGCCAGATGGAGGGCAGGGAGTGCGCGGAGTACGGCGGCGTGTGCGCCAACATGGGCGGGTACGGGAGCCCCTATCACATGTGCGTCAGGCCCTGCGACGTGGGCACCTCGCCTGAAGACGAGGGCTACAAGTGCAGGACCGAGCCGGAGGGGGCGGAGCACGCCTGCATGCCGGCCTGGGCCGGGGCGTTTGTCGAGCCGCCGCCCGAAGGCGAAGACGGCTATTGCTGGGTCGGCAATTTCTCCGGCGGCGACGGCGCCGTCGGCGCGGACTGCTCGGGCGACGATGACTGCGCCTCGCCGTTCGGTCTCGGCTTCTGCTTTGAATACTTCGGCCGCGAGTCCTTCTGCACGGTCGTGTGCAACGAGGATCTCGTGGCGGACCACCAGATCTGCGGCGAGGCGGACGGCGAGGGCGTGGCAACGGGCGTGTGCACCTGGGGCTACTGCTTCGAGGGCTGCAGCGACCTGGACAGCCCCGCCGATGAGAACGATTGCTCGCGCGAGGAGATGGCCTGCATGCCGCTTTACGTTCTCGGGGCGTACACCTATGTTCCGGAAGGCGCGGAGAGGCCCCGGGGCGTGTGCATGACGCCGTGCACAAACGACGCGTGGTGCGAAAGATATTTCGGGCCGAGCAGGACGTGCAACGAGGAAACGAGCTCCTGCGAGTAAATCAAACGACGACGCGCCAACCGTCATGGTGATCGGTCATTATTCAAAACAAAGTGAAAGTCGAACGCATAGCCGCGCTGGTTGTTGCAGTTTTTTCCCTGCTCGTCTGCATTGCCGATTTCGTCGTCCCCCTGTTCATGGCCCTGGGCCTGGAAGGCGCCTCCAGCTTTTTCCGGGACGTCCTGTCCCTCCTCTGCCACCAGCACTTCGACCGCTCGCTGACACTGCTTGGATGGCAGATGGGGCTCTGCTCACGCTGCAGCGCGATCTTTTTATCTTCCTTCCTGGCCGGGGCCGTCGTTGCGCTGAAGCCGGGGCTCGTGGACCGAAAGCTCCCGGCCTACATGTTCGCCCTTGCCGGTTTCATCGTCCTGGTTGCGGAAAAAAGCCTGACATTCGCGCTTCAAATTGATTTTCATACAGCCCTGCGCATGCTGGTCGGCGCGCTGTACGGCGCCGGGGTTGCCGTCCTGTTCGTCCGGGTTGCCGGCGATCTCACATCCTTGCTGTTGAAAAGAAGAACGTGAAGCCTAGAATTTCAACCGGAGGGAGAGCGATCCCGGGCCGACGAGAAGCGGCATGGCCGAGCCCGTTCTCTTTTCACTCTTTTTACCCTTTGCCGAGAGAGCGAACAGCACGATGGACGCCACGGCCACCCCCGCGCCCACGCCCAGCAGCGCGTTCGAGGCCGTTGCATAGCTCTGGGCCGTGTCGTAGTGCTCGCCCTGCCGTTGCTCGAGGTCGGCGAGAATATCCGGGTTCCCGTTGCCGTTGTATTCTTCCATGTAAGCGTCCTCGGCATCCTGCATCTTGGATTTCTCGCTCAGAACGAGCCCGCCCATGACGGCGCACAGCGCCAGCGTGGCCAGGGAAACCCCAAGCGTTGCGTAGGCGCCGGTCCTCATCTTCTTCTTTTTCGGCGGCATCCCGGCCGCCCCGGGCAGGTCTTCTTCCTCCTCCCCTCCACCTTCCTCCTTCTGCCCTACCGTCACGGGGGTCCCTTCTTCCCCCTCCTTTTCCACGACCGTGGAGCGAAGCTCCTTGATGACGCCCGCTTCCAGCTCGATCTTTTCGTCGAGGATGACGTTGCCCTTGTGCTTCAGGAGGATATCATGCTTTCCGGGAAGAAAATACATGTCCTTGCCCGGCTTCAAGTCCGCGATACTCTTCCCGTCCACGATGGCCGCCGTTTCCCCCGTCGTCCCGCTGAACCTGAGCACGGCCAGCTTCTTCTTCAGCTCCGTCATCATGTCGTCGGCCTTGATTTTCTGTTTTTCCGGGATCTCGCCCCCTCCCTCATTGATGAACGAGGACATGGCCACGGCTGCTTCGACAAAGTTTTTCAGCTCGTAGTAGCACGTGGCGATATTGAACCATATTTTCCAGTGGGGCCGCAGATGGTAGGAAGCCTTGAATTCCTGGAGCGCCTCGTACGTTTTCCCCTCGTTGAAATACTGTATGGCCTGAGCAAAATGCTCCTTCGCTTTCTCGACTTCATCCGCCGCACGGGCCTCGCGGCCCGCGCATAGAAGCAAAATGAAAAACAGTGACAAAAAAAACCGCCTCATCGGGTGTTTCCTCCTATTCAGGAAAATCCATGAAAATGTATTTGCCTTTGTCCTTGTCGGATTTCTTCTTTTCCGCCTTCCCCTGCTTGGAAGCTTTTTTATGTTTTTTCGCGCCCGGCTTCCCGGGCGCCTTGCTTTTCTCCCCTTCGTCCTTCTTCACGATTTTTGTCTCTTTCGCCTCCGCGGGCTCCTTCGTTTCCGCTGCGGCCTCATCCCTGTCGCTCGAAGCATCCACCACGTTCCCGGCGCCGACCTTTTCCACTGCGCGTTTCTTTATCTCCTCCACGTCCACGTTGAACCGGCCCGCCGAGCTCTCAGCGGCCGTGCCCCTTCCCCCCAGGAGGCTGATGATGCCCCAGAGGGAAAGCGAAACAACGAGCACGATCGCAGCTGCGATCGCGACGACCCCCTTCCTGGAAATCTGCAGCTTTTGAATCCTGAGCGAAGACACGAACGCTTCCTGGCTGGGCTGAGAGGGCGTAGGCTCGGGGCCCTCATCGCTGGAAAAAGCCACGCTCAGCGTATCCGGCGCATCCCTGCTCTCGTTGTTTTCGACGACCCTCTTGAGGTCGTCGATGAGCTCCTTGCAGCTCTGATATCTCATCGACTTGTCCCTTGCGACGGCCTTTAACACGACGCGGTCCACGTCGGGGGACAGCCCGGCGACAAGGGACGAAGGGGTCAGCACCTCGGTGGTGAGTATGTTGACGATGGTTTCGTTGTAATTTTCGCCCCTGAAGGGATTAATACCCGTCAGCGCCCTGTAGATGATGACCCCGACGGAATACAGGTCGCTTCGGGCGTCGATCTCGCTCCTTTTCCCCCGGGCCTGTTCCGGTGCCATGTAGCTGGGCGTGCCCAGGATCGTGCCCGTTGTCGTCAGCTCCACGAAATTGTCGCCCTCCATGATATGAAACTTGGATACGCCGAAATCGAGCAGCTTGATGACCTCGGTCCCGTCCTCCTCCCTGGAGATGAAAATATTGCTCGGCTTCATGTCCCTGTGCACGATGCCGCGCGCGTGCAGCACGGAAAGCCCGGAGAGGGTTTGAATAATGATCCGGCTTATTTCGACCGGCCCGAGGGTCACGCTGTTCTTCAGCCGGGCCCTCAGGGTCTCCCCCGCGAGGAATTCCATGACGAAGAACGGGAGGCCCTCCTTCGTGGACCCCACGTCCATGATGTCTACGATGTTCCTGTGGTGAACATCGGCTACACCGAGCGCCTCGTTAAGAAACCTGTTTATCTGCTCCTTGTAATCGATGAACTGCGGGAGCAGGACTTTCATCGCCACTTTCTTGTGAAGACGGACATGGCTGGCCTTGTAGACGAGTCCCATGCCGCCCTTGGCGATCAGCTTTTCGATCCTGTAGCTGCCCGCTATTATGGCTCCCACTTCAAATGCCAAGATACACTGCACCTTGCCGGGCCCGAAAAAAGCTTTTTTTGTCGGCCCGCATATGGATAGACACTAATTTCGTTATGATATTGTACTATTTATCAACCTTTTTTTCTACAATTATTTTTATATAGCCTGCTTTCAAGGGTATTTGGCGCAATCAGCCGCGTAAAGCCGCATTGGCGCTGAACTGTAACAGGGATGGGGGCCGGATCTTGAATGTTGCATTTTGCGGTCGCATGACGGCTATCTATTCTGTCGGTGAAAAACACAACATTCAAGACCCGGCCCCCTTGTTTTACTTGACAATTTAGTTTTCAATACTATATAGATAGCGATTTAATTTTAATCATAGGGAGGAATAAATGAAACGAATCAATAAATTCCTGCTCATGTCGATGGTGCTTGCGGCATTCACGATGATCAGGTGCGAACAGGAAACAGGCGAGGAAGGCAAACCGGACACAACGGAAGGAACCGGAAAAGAGGACGCCTGGAACTATGAAAACGACCCGAGCCGGTTCCAGGCCGACATGAACTATAAAATAGCGGAGCTTCCCCAGGACGGGACCGCGGCCCAGATGCCCTGGTCGGAGACCTGGTGGCCTCTGAGGAAAGACGGGTACAACCAGCGCTGGCAGGGAACGGGCGTTTTTTCACCCCTGGAAAAATACGACGTGGCCTTCAACAACTGGACCGCGCCCGAGGGTTTCATGGACCTCGAGCCCTTCTCCTACCCTGGAAGCGAATTCGACGCGGACTACTACGAGAAGCTCGGGCCGGCCGCGAAATGGGAATCGGCCAACGGCGGAAACGCAATGGCCCGCAACGGCCGCGACGACGACGGCGACGATGAAATCGACGAGTCCGGCGACTGGGACGGCCTCGGCTCCTGGTGGGGCAAATGCCACTGCTGGAGCGCCGTCAGCATCATCGCCCCCGAGCCCCGGCGCGCTGTCGAGTACAACGGCGTGACGTTCGAGTACTCCGATCTCACGGCCCTGATCATGGAAACCTATTACAACCGCTCGAAGTCCTACATGCTCGGCGGCCGCTGCAACGATGAAGAGATCGCGAGAGACGATCACGGCCGGCCCACGGAGGTCGACTGCAGGGACACCAACGCGGGCTCGTTCCACGTGGTTGTCTCCAACATGCTGGGCAGGCACGGAAGGGCGTTCGTCATGGACGCCTCGTCCGGCTTCGAGGTGTGGAACCACCCTGTAACGGATTTCACAATTTCCTCGCAGGAGGAGGTGACCCTGGAGAAGGCCCTCCAGCTCCTCGACAGGACTGACGTGACCGAGTACCCCTACAATGACGATGCGAAAGCGTTTTACGAGGTTCGCATGACGCTCGGCTACGCCACCGACGGCGTGAGCCCCAGCAAGCAGCCCCACGGAAACGTTCGCAGCTCGAAGAGCTACCACTATCTTCTCGAGGTCGACGGCAGCGCGAACATCATCGGCGGCGAGTGGATCGGCGACGTGGGCCCCGACTTCTTCTGGCTGCCCACCATGTCGAACTACAGCAGGGGAGGCAACCCGAGCGTCAAGTTCTCGAACGTGGAGATGCTCGTGGAAATGGCGACCAGGGAAGACGAGCCGCCTCCGCCCTCCGGCGACGAGAAGGTCGTGGAGAGCTCGGGCACGGTCAACATCCCGGACAACAGCCCCGACGGCGTGACAAGCACCATCACGATCAGCGACAGCGACAATATCGCGAGCATGAAAGTCAACGTGGACATCACGCACACCTACATCGGCGACCTGAAGGTCGAGCTGCGCCACGGCGGAAAGACGGTGCTCCTGCACAACAAGTCGGGCGGAAGCACGGACAACCTGAAAGAGGAATACGCGATCACCGATTTCATCGGCGCCGCCGTCAGCGGGGCCTGGGAGCTTTTCATCTCCGACACGGCCTCCATCGACACGGGAGCGCTGAACGGCTGGTCCATCACCTACGCCCCCGGAGAGGGCGGGACCAGCGGCAACACGACAACGCAGATCAGCCATTCGAACGAGACCGCGGTGAGCGTTCCCGACAACGACGCGACCGGCGCCACGAGCGCAATCAACGTGTCCGAAAGCGGGGGAATCAGGCGGGTCGTCGTGAACCTCGACCTGACCCACACGTACATCGGGGACCTCTACATCGAGCTCAAGCACGCGGGAACGGGCATCGTTCTGCACAACCGCACGGGCGGCTCCAACGACAACATCGTAAAGGAGTACACGCTCTCGGATTTCAACAACCTCAACGCCAACGGCGAGTGGACCCTCTTCATCACCGACAATGCCGGACGCGACCTCGGCACGCTCAACAAGTGGACCATTAAATTCGAGGTTGAAGAGTAGTGCGGCCCTTTAGGGCCGCTCCCCCCGCTGTTGCTGCTTCTCGAATGGGGTCCCACCCGCAGAGCGGGTGGCCCCGTGGAAGGCCCCCTCGAAGGGGGCCCTCATCGGAACGCCAACTAATGTAAATAATCGGTAAACCCGTTTCTCAGGTCTGCGAGCCCGTGCCCGTGTGCGTGCCCGTGCCCGATTCGCCAGAGATTCGAATCATCCGAATCAGCCGACTTCAGTCGTGGACAAGCATCCACAATCGCCGCACACTCGGTTGAGGGCCGCTTCGCCATTCGATTCGGGCACGCACGCGGGCACGGGCTCGGGCACGGGTTTGCCGAATATTTACGTGCCGGTAGAACCTCTTACATCCTCACCGGCAGAGCCGGCGGTTAACGGTTCAATTTGCATTCTCACCGAATTGATATATATTTATTGTTGATCTGTGCCCGGCGCCCCTTGGGGCGCAGCCAATGCCGGGCAGGCTGCTTCAATCAAAAAGGAGGAAAAAATGGAACGTTTAAGCACAGTTTTTATTATTCTTATCGTTGCGCTCCTGGCCTTCTCCTGCGGGGGGAAGTCGAGCATAAGCGGCGACGGGGACGAGGACGCCGAGGAAGGGGAGGGAGGTGATGCGCAGGACGGCATCGATGATGACGCCGATGACGTCGACGACGCCGGCGACCTGGCGGTCGATGACGCGGGCGCTCCCGACCAGCCCCCGGACACGGCCGAAGAGGACGTCGAGGAGGACGGGGAGGTCGCGTGCGAGTGCGAGACCAGCGGCGAGTGCGACGACGGCGAGTACTGCAACGGCGAGGAGACGTGCGACGGCTGCTTCTGCCGGTCCGCCGACCCCGTGACCTGCGACGACGGCGTGGCCTGCACGGTCGATGATTGCATCGAGGACGCTGATGACTGTCAGAACGTGCCGGACCACGGCCTTTGCGACGAGGGCGAGATGTGCGACCCCGACGACGGGTGCGTGGACGCCGTGGAGTGCGAATCCGCGGACGTGTGCCTGGACGGCTACTTCTGCAACGGCGAAGAGGTCTGCAGCGCGGACACGGGGCTGTGCGAGGGCGGCGACCCGCCCGACTGCGGCGACGAGGCTGACTGCACGTCTGATTTCTGCAACGAGGCGGAGGACGCGTGCGACAACAGGCCCGACGACGACCTGTGCGAGGGCGACGATCTTTTCTGCACCGTCGAGACCTGCGATCCCGGCAGCGAGGACGCGGGGGACGACGGCTGCGTCTCCGAGGCCATGGTGTGCGAGGACGACGGGTTCGCCTGCACCGCGGAAACCTGCGACGAGGACATGAACGCCTGCGCGTCCATCGAGGACGACGGGGCGTGCGCGGACGATCTCATGTGCAACGGCGAGGAGGCCTGCGACCCGTTCGACCCGGAGGCGGACAGCCGCGGCTGCATCATCGGGGAGGAGCCGGACTGCGGCGACGGCGTGGACTGCACTTTCGATTCCTGCTCGGAGGGCGTGGGCTGCCAGTACGTGCCGGACCACGGCCTTTGCGACGAGGGCGAGATCTGCGACCCCGAGGAGGGCTGCACCGAGTTCGCCTGCGAGACGAACGAGGAGTGCGACGACGGCTTTTTCTGCAACGGCGAGGAAACGTGCGGCGATGAAGGCTTTTGCCTGCCTGGCGTCGGCGTGGCCTGCGCCGACACCGTGGACTGCACGGTCGACTCCTGCGTGGAGGTCGAAGGCGGCTACGAGTGCCAGATCACGCCCGTGCACACGCTCTGCGCAGACGATCTTTACTGCACGGTGAGCGGGCGCTGCGACGAGGAGCTCGGCTGCGTGCACGAGGAGAGGGACTGCGGCGACGGGGTGGACTGCACGCAGGACTCGTGCAACGAGGAAGCCGGGGCCTGCGAGAACAGCCCGAACGACGGCCTGTGCTCCGACGGCATCTTCTGCACCGTGAACGAGCGCTGCGATCCCGACGCGGGATGCGCAAGCGACCGCAGGGACTGCGCCGATGAGATCGACTGCACGCAGGACTCGTGCTGCGAGGATTGCGGCGCGTGCCTCAACCTGCCCGACGACGGCCTTTGCCCCGACGACCTTTTCTGTGACGGTATCCCGCGGTGCGACGCGGACGCGGGCTGCCTGCCCGGCACTGATGACCCCTGCGACGACGGCCTGGACTGCACGGACGACAGCTGCAGCGAAACAGACGATCCCCACTGCACGAACGCGGTCCGGGACGGTGCGTGCCTGATTGCCGGCGCCTGCTACGACGCCGGCGCCTCCCATCCCACCGTGACCTGCCTGGTCTGCGACCCGGACAACAGCCGGACCGAGTGGAGCATTGATGAAGGCACCTGCTTCATCAGCGGCGCGTGCTACGATGACGGGGACAGGAACCCGGACAATGACTGCCAGGTGTGCGATCCCGACGCCTCGCCCTCTACCTGGACCGGGCTCAGCAGCGACCCCGACTCCGGAATCCTGATACGGTGCAACGAGGGCTGGGGCCTGTGCTTCAGCGGCGTCTGCTGCATGAACCGCTGGCCCGCCTGCAGCGACGGCAGGGACAACAACGACAACGACCTGGCCGATTACCCCGACGACCCGGGATGCTCCGGCCCCCTGGACAACAGCGAGGACGGCCCCAGCGCCTTCCCGAGCCAGTGCTTCGACGGCGAGGACAACGACGGCGACACGCTGGTCGACATGGCCGACCCGGGATGCCACCGCGTCGACGACAATCACGAGGGCGACGCGCACCCGCAGTGCAACGACGGCGCGGACAATGACGGCGACGGCGTGGCCGACTTCCCCGACGATTCGGGCTGCGACTCCCTGATCGACGACGACGAGTCGGGCGACACGGTGTGCGCCCAGTGCAGCGACGGGACCGACAACGACGGCGACCGCGACACGGACCTTGGCGACGACATCGGCTGCTCCACGGCCTCGGACAACGACGAGTGGAACCCGGGGAGAACGCCCGAGTGCAGCGACGGCGTGGACAATGACGGCGACACGCTCATCGACTACCCCGACGACCCCCATTGCTTCTCCAGGACAGACGACTCGGAGGAATACACGGGAACGTTCTATTCCAGGTGCTCCGACGGCATCGACAATGACTGCGACAC
>JBDRLK010000581.1:0-4540 GCA_043813155.1 Pseudomonadota bacterium
AACAATATTATCGCCTTGAAGGAGCATGAAGATGACAAGGGCAACCAAAATAACCGGGCTGTTGGCCGGACTGCTGGTTTTCGGCTATTGCATGAATGCCTCAGCCCAGGAAAAGGAAAAACCTGCAAAGCCTGAAAAGGCGGAAAAAAAGGCCGAGTGCAAGGTCATGACCATTCATGCTTCAAACAGCGAAGGAAAAACCGATCCCAAGCTGGACAAGCTCCCTTTTCTGAAAAAAGCCCCTTTTAATACATACAAGTCATTTTCCCTGATCAGCAATAAAACCTATATTTTGTCCGTCAACGCGCCTGTCTCTCTTTCGCTGCCCGTAAAGGCTGAAATAACGGGCAAACTGGCCTTTCAGGGGACGAGCGAGGCTCTCAAAGAACTTAATTTCAAACTTTACCTTATGAAACAGAAATCAAAGGAACCTGAGGAAATCAAGTTTGCCGTACACGGAGAGGCCCCCTTCCTGTACGTCCGGCCCTTCAAGGACGGCTTGCTGCTGCTTCATTTTCGCTGTTTCGAGGCGAAATAGACATAAAGACGCAGTGCAGCCGCACGCGAGCGCGGCCTCCTCGGGTTAGCCCGGGGCAGACTCGGCGTGCCTGAATCTAAAACATCTTCCTTGAATCGATTAAAATAGTTACAGGGCCGTTATTGACTGAATCCACTTCCATGGCAGCCCTGAACCTGCCTTTGCGGGTTGGAACCGACCTCATTTCCAGCTCAGCGGCAAACAGCTCGTAAATGGCTTCAGCCTCCCCGGGCTCCATCGCCCCTGCAAACGAGGGACGCCGTCCCTTGCGGCAGTCGCCCAGCAGCGTAAACTGGCTGATAACGAGCGCTTCCCCGCCGGTATCGAGCAGGGATCTGTTCATCGCCCCCCGGTCATCCTCGAAAACCCTTAAATTTGCTGCCTTTTCAGCCATGAACCTTGCATCGCCATCCGTATCTGCTTTCTCGATGCCCAGGTACACGAGCAGCCCGTGGCCTATCGAGGAAATCTCCCGGCCATCGACACGTACCGCGGCCCTGGATACTCTCTGAACAACGATGCGCATAATTTCCTCCGGAAATTGCTATTAGCTTCTAGCCATCCACCACGTCCTCCACCTCCTGTCGGCTGTTGGTTTCCGGCTAATGGGGGTTGCGAGGAGGCGGCGGAGCCAAAAGCCAAACGGTGGTGGCGGTGAAGGCTGCGGAGCCAAGTGCCATTATATACTCCTCCTTTTTTTGAAATACAATTTCATTTTAAGGTAAAATTAACATTATGAAAAAACGTGACAGCACTAATACCTCTATTGATGCAACGGCCCCCCTCCTGAATCCTAATCCCGCGAGCGGCAGGCAGGCGATGATTCTCGCGTTGCTTGCGGTCGTCCTTCTCGCCTCCTGCGGCGGCATGCAGGGGAAAAGCAAAAAGCCGGAGTCTCTGGCTTTCAAGGCCTCCCAGCTGACGACCGCGATGGACAAGCATGAAGTGGTCATCGAAGATCTGAGCAAGAGAATTACGGAGCTGGAAAACCTCATTATCCAGCAGCAGCATGAGATGAAGAAGCTCAAAAAGATCGTCAAGAAGCACAACATGCAGCCAACGACCCTGGTCGAATACGAAAGCCAGAATACGACGAACGAAGAGGGCTACGCGAGCGGGCCTGAAGAGGAAAGCTACGCTTCGTCTTCTGCCGGCTATTATGACTACCAGTCCGACTACGGGGCGGAAGAAGAGGAAGGAGAGGAAGAGGAATATACCTTCACCACCTCGAACTACGCGAAGCCCAACAACAAGAAGAAATCGAATGAAAAGCGTCCGCTCCTGAAGATTCACGGCAGCTCATCGCCCGCTGCGCCCGCATCCTCGACTTCCTCCGTAAAAGTCGCCGACGCGTCCTCTCTCCTGAAGGATGCGGCGGTGGCGGCCAATTACGTGCCCATGAAGCTTGCGCCTCTGGCCATGGGCGACGGCGAAGACTCCCTTTCTTCCCCCGGCGAATCCATGGTCGAGGAAGAACCCCCGATCGAGAAAAAGCCGATAAACCCGTACGAGGTTGCCGTATTGAAATACAAAGAGGGAAAATGGAAGGACGCCGCTCTTTACTTTGACATTTTCCTGAAGAAGGATCCCACGAGCCTCAAGTGCCCCAACGCGCTCTTTCTGAAAGGCGAGTCGCTGTACCAGTCCGGGAAAACCATCGAGGCCCTCGGAACGTTCGAGCAGGTCGAGACGAAATTCCCCAAGTGGTCCAGGATTCCCGAGACGAAATTCAGGATCGGAATGTGCTATGAAAAGATGAAGGACATGGACAAGGCGAAGTCAATTTATGAGGGGGTTGTCGCCGCGTTCCCGAAATCGAACACTGCGCTCAAGGCTCTGGTGCGCATTAAGGCTTTGGAAAAATAATTGGATTATTAATCGTTTCAACAA
Organism: Pseudomonadota bacterium; assembly: GCA_043813155.1. GTDB lineage: Bacteria > Myxococcota_A > Polyangia > DRWM01 > DRWM01 > JBDRLK01. Next base: position 2,429 of record JBDRLK010000581.1, read on the forward strand.
TCGGAGGACATCATGTTCAGTTTGCGCAAATCAACATTGCTGTCATACGCAGCCATCGTGCTGCTCGCCTTCCTTGTCCCTCCCGCCGCCCACACCCAGGAATCAGGCGTCGAGGCCGCAGGCGGCGTCGAAGGTGAAGGCGGCTCTGACCTGGACTACTCTGATTCAATGGAGGAAGTCTTCGACATAGACGCCTACGAGCTGGAGGAAAGCCAGCTGCATGTCGGTTCGGTTTCCTCGCCGAAGGGCATGAAAAAGATACACGAGGCCGCGCGGCTCGGAAAATCCATTGCTCTCGGCCCGGAGGGAGATGTCCTCGTCCAGGTGCCCGAATACTACCTGGTGAAAAAAGGCGATACCATGTACTACCTCAGCGAGTACTTCTTCGGCGACCCCGAGCTGTGGCCGGGAATCTGGGCCCTCAACCCCGACGTCACCAACCCCAACTGGATCTATCCCGGGCAGGCTCTCGTGCTGGTCCCGGAGAAGGAGGAGGCCGCGGAGGGAGACGCGCCGCTGCCGACGCCGATTATTTCCGCCGCCTCGTGGAAGACCGGGACCGAGCGCTTCAGGACCCTCGCGTTCGTGGACAAGGACATCGAGGAAGAAACAGGAAAAATCATAGGGTCTTTCCAGGAAACCGAGTTTCTCGACATGCACCACAATGTCTACATCAAGTACAAGGAAGGAAAGGCGCCGATGGTCGGAAGCACCGCCACCATTTACGAGATCAAGGAAGAGGTCAAGGATCCCAAGAAGAAGAAAATCAAGTACGGCCACCTCGTGTACATCATCGGAGTCACGAAAATCGTAAGCGTGGACGAGGACCACAAGATCGCCAAGGGTATCATCATCGAAGCGGCCAGGCCCGTTGAAAGAGGTTACCTCGTCGGGCCCCTCAAGTGGAAGTTCAAGATAACCCCTCCGGTCAAGGCAGCCCTTGACCTGGAAGGCCTGATCATCGCCCCCATGGATGATATCCTCCACTACGGCCAGAACGACACCGTGTTCATCAACCTCGGCACCGAGCACGGCATCACGGAAGGCAATGTCGTTTACATCCTCAGAAAACGCGACCACTACATGGAAGTCATCGGGAAGAAGGACCAGAGCAATCACTTCCCATGGGAACAGATCGGCAAGGCCATGGTAATGGAAGCTCTCAAGAACACATCCACATGCCTGATCATTGAGAGCAGCTACGACGCGGAAAAGGGCGACAAAGTCATGTTAAAGAGAGGCGAATTTTAAGCTGCGGGCGAGCGCGGCTCCCGCGGCTTCGCGCGGGACAAGCCTGGCCCGCCTGTAGCTGCGCCCCCTTTGGGGCGCCTGTAGCCGCGGGCTCTTGGGGCGCCACGAAAAGGGCGTGCAGCACCAAACGGTGGAGAGGAGGTGTGTGATGAAAATGTGGAGAGAAACAACTGCGCTCCTGATGGCGCTGGCCTTCCCGGCCCTTCTTCTGGCAAAGGTGCCCGGACCCCCGGACATGTTCCAGAAAATCATCAACGTGTACGGCACCTATCTGCCGGGCACCGGGCCGATGCAGTGCGGCCACCCGGTGCTGACGGCGGAGGAAGCGGCCCTGGTCAAGGCCCGGTTCACCGAGGTGGCGGGCTGGCCCAATTTCAGGGCGATCTACCCGATGGGCACGTGGGAAACAAGCGTGTCAAAGTGCCGCCTGCCGCTTGACGAGGACCAGTGCCATGCCCGGCTGGAAAAAGCCGGGATTCCCTTCGAGAAGGTCGCGGATCAGCACGGCATAACGAATCCGGTGAAGCTCGGGCCCGAGCTCAGCGGGGTGAAGCTCGTATCCAAGGTCCCGATCATCGTCGAATGCGACATGGCCCTGGCCATGGCCGGGATGGCCGAAATCCTGTCGAAAAAGGATGTCGAGGAAATCGGCATATTCAGCCTTCATCGCCCCGAGAGCCTGTATTCATTTCACTCCAAGGGCGTGGCCGTGGACGTCAACTATTTCAAGTCGAAGAAATGGGACATGGGTGTCTGGGTCAAAACCTGGTTTGAAAAAGACGACAAATACAGGACCTGCGACGAAAGCTACAGGATTTCATCCAAAAGAGGCGAATTCCTGAATGATATCGTCTGTACCCT
>JBDRLK010000582.1:0-2415 GCA_043813155.1 Pseudomonadota bacterium
AAGAAGGGGTACATAATCGGAGGCGTGGTGCGGGCGAGCAAAGTGGTGCGGGCGAACCAGCTCGGGGCTTCGCTCCACGCCCCCACGCTGATCGAGGTTGGCGGCAGCCCGTCGATACGCTTGGAACTGGAGGGGCTTGAGGACGAAATACAAGAGGCGCAGGCGCAGCAGGAAATGTTCGACAAATCGCTCCAGACGGTCGAGAAGCAGAAGCAGGGGGAGGGGAACCTGGCTGAGAGGCTTCAGGACCGGGCCGCCATCCTTTCGCGCGACCGCTTCTCGCTTCTTTCACGCCTGCGGGCTTTCCGCGAGAAAAAGGAAGACCTTGAAGAAAAGCTCTCTCGCCTGAAGAGCAGCAAGTTGAAGGTGCACGTGAGGGACAGGGTGATGCCGGGGGTGAGGATAGTGATAAAGAATTCTTCCTGGCTCGCCCGCGACGAGGTGAATTTCAGCACTTTCTACGAGGAAGACGGCGAGATTGGATTCATGCCGTATGAGCTCTCGGGAAAATAAAGGCCTGTCGCCGCTTCAGGCCATTACCTATTCATCGGGCAATCTTTCGGCGTATCTGATCAACCAGGTGATCGTCATGTGGGCGATCTATTTCTACGCGCCCGGGCAGGGGGGAGAACACGAAGTGGCGCGGGGGGTGGTCAGGTATGCGCCGATAGCGCTGCTCGGCTACGCGATGCTCTTCGGCCGCGTGGTGGACGCGGTCGCCGACCCGCTCGTGGGCTACTGGTCGGACAGCATGCGGACCCGCTTCGGGCGGCGGATACCGTTCGTGTTGGCCGGCACTCCGTTCCTGGCGCTTTTCGCGATCGTTCTGTGGAGGCCGCCGGTGGCCGCCGAGAGCAGCGCCAACGCGCTTTACTTCGCGGCGGTACTGGGGCTTTTCTTTTTCTTTTACACCGTTGTCGTGGCGCCGTACCTGTCAATGCTGCCGGAGCTTGTGACGTCGAACGAGCGGCGCGTGGGGCTGTCGACTTCCCAGGCGTTTTTCGGCCTGCTGGGGCTTACCGTGGCCACGCTTGCTTCGGGTCCGCTTATCGATCGCTATGGTTTTTTCACGATGGGCTCGATCATGGCGGCGATTACCGTCGTGTTTTCATACCTTTCCGTTTCTCTTGTTCGGGAAAAGCGCGTGCTTGATGCTCAGGCGGCCCCGTTCAATTTTGTCGAATCCGTTGCGGCCTCGTTCAAGAACACGCCGTTTGTGAGGTGGATCGCCACCATCGGCCTGTTCTGGGTCGGCTTCAACGTGGTGCAGATGGGGGGGCCTTACTATATTACGGTGCTGCTGAAGGGTACGAAGACGGACGCGTCCGTAATGCAGGCTGTGACTTTGCTTGTTGTGGTTCCGATGCTGCCGGTGGTTTATCTTGCCGCGGGCAGGTTCGGGAAGCGGAGGTTGATACTGGCGGCGATGGTTGGCCTTTCGGCAATAACGCCGTTGTTCGCGCTGACTCCTTATGTGGAATTCATGCCCAAGAAGATTTTCGCGTACCTGCTTTTCGGGTTGTTGGGGTTGCCGGTTTCGGTGCTCATGGCACTGGCCAGCGCCGTGATTGCTGACGTCGTCGATCACGACGAGAAGCTGACGGGGCGGCGGCGGGAGGCGATGTACTTCGGCATGCAGGGTCTGGTCACGAAGTCCGCGATAGGCGTTTCATCCGTTGTCGGAACGCAACTTTTTTTCCGCTTCGGGTATTCGGCGGACAACTACACAGGCATTCTTCTGACCGGCCCGTTCAGCGCGGTTTTCACGTTCCTCGGTTTCCTGGTATTTTACAGGTACTCTATCGATAAATAGCGTTCATTCGAAGCGCATGAAAAAGCCGCGGAGAATAACTCCGCGGCTTTCTGCGTTTTTGTATTCGTGCCCGGCTTATGGGACCAGGTCGGCGAGCTTGGCGAGGTTCGTGGGCGGGTCGATCTCCATCCAGTCGGTCGGCAGGCCTGAGAGTTGCTCGAAGTACCTGCGGGTGATGGCTTCGTTTCGCACCGATGGGTCCTGGTCGAGCCGCAGTTCCACGGCGGGCATGCCTCCGACCTTGCCGGCGAAGACGTGTCCCTTGATGTTGAACTCTGAGACGTCCCATCCCAGTACGGCGCCGCCCCAGCACAGAATCTCCATTATGTCTTCCTCGAGGCTAAGGCAGCCCTCGCTGGTGAACTGTTTTCTCTGCCCCTGCGTCATGCCCATCTCGACCACGCCTCCGGAGTAGAAGATTCCGGAGGCCGCGCAGTCGGAGTCCAGCCCCATCAGGCCCGCGACGGTGCAGGTGTCGAACAGGCCCCATCCGCCGTAGTGGGATATGATGTCGCTCCCGACCTGGAAGGTGCCTCTTGCGATTCCGTAGCCGGTGCTCGCCTCGCTGGCGCTGTCGCAGATGCCGTCACCCGTGGGGTCGC
>JBDRLK010000583.1:0-4043 GCA_043813155.1 Pseudomonadota bacterium
TCGAGATCAGGATCTCGGTAGGGCTCTTTGTCGGGTTGCCATGTCGCGGTCGCACCCGGAATAACTTGGCCGGGAAGAATGTTTACCAGGTCCTGCTCCATGCCCTTCGGTATGGCTGATCCACGCGCATACGTGTCCATCTTATATTGCCGCTTCGCCTGCTGTTCGGGAGTGGACTCAACAGCTCCACCGGCCCTGATTTTTCCAGGTCCGAGTTTTGTGCTTGGTCCGGTTGGTGATGCCGTATAAACCGTGGCGATTTTCTTGTCGATATCCGCGCCCTTCTTGTCGGCGCCGAGGATGGCGTCATTGACCGCAGTGAACACTTTAGGAAGGAACGTTTTAAGACCCTCTTTGGTAAGCTTTTTAGCATCATCCGCCATCCCACCAAGCCCCGCCATCGGATAATACTGACCGCCGCCGGCCACATACTGATTGCCCATCCCAGCCATCGGGTAGTAACCACCGGCCCCTGCCACGTACCCGTTGGGACTCCGGCGCTGCCTCCTCACGGCCACGGTGCCTCCCGGATCCTCGGAAATCTTCGAGGCTTCCTGGTTCTCGTAGCTTATCGGAACGGCCACCGGCATTTCCTTCACGACATTGGCCGCGGTCATCATGGCGATTCTTGCCTTCGGATCGCGTTCCTTTTCGGCCTTCTTGAGAATATCGGTTGACGCAATCGTCCTGAAAAGGTTCAGGCGCCGTTTCCAGTAGAGGGCGACATCGCGCTTGCTGTTACGGACAACGGCCTGCGTTTGCTGCTGAACGACATCCTTCGAGGGCCCCTCCGGCATGCTGGCGGCCTTCTGCTTGAGCCTGATAATGTCATTGTTCGCCGTCGCGATGCTTTTCCTTGATTCCTTGACGGCCGCTTCCTTGTCCTTCAGGGTTTTTTCCTGCGCCTTCCTCTGCTTCTTGACGACCGTCGGATGGTGGGCCCTTTTTTCGAGGATGGCCATGTAGGTCTTGTCCCAGAACTTGCGTTTCCTCTCGTTCGTCGGATTGAGCGGAACGGCCATATCCGTGACATTTCCCTTTGTCTCGACCGGAATCGTTGTCGTGTCCCACTTGACCGCGACGGGGTTCGCGTTCGGATCGGGAACCTGCAGTTTTCGCATCTGCGCGTAGTTTGCCTTTTTGCTGATCGCCGCATTGCTTGGAGCATCGTCCCCGAATCCCTCGAGAATCATTACCTGGTCCATGATACACCTCTACTGTTAAAAATTTATTGCGCTGTTAATAAAAATCTCTTTAAAAAGAGAACTCATTCTCATCAGCAACTGGACCTGGGATGGCCCCGACCGGGTGTCCCCGGTAATGTTGCTTTAACTGCGACCACGGTCAGCTTGAATATTTTCCGATGACCCGTCGCTCGATCACGATCAGCCTGCAACTTCCTACAGGGGACCACGCCCTCCAATCCTCTCCGCCCTGCGGCGTTATGATGAAGGGCTGCTCATCCATAAAATTAATGCTCCGTGCGGTGTTTACGTTCGGGTTTCGCAGGTTGCTCAAATATAAATATCTGTCGGCACCTACCATTGCCTGGCGCTCGAGGCGAAACTCAATTCGGTTGCGGTCGTCAACTTTCGCACAGGTGTAGATAATGCGCGGAAGCGCGGCGGCCACGATGTTGTAGCACGATATGTTGACTACCTCGCCCTCGACCGCTCTTTTGACAATATCGGCCACGGCTACTTACTGCCCTTCTGCTTTCTAATCTGCGTCGGATCATGGATCTCACATATCAGACAAATTCCGAAATGTGTCTCCGCCTGCGGCCATGTACCGTCCGTAACGAACGATGCCGTAATTGCTCCATCGGGCTGAAGTCTCCACGCCGGATCAAGCGACACGATTTCCGATAGGTCGCCTGTCCCGAACAGGTTGGCAAAAGTAATCGGCTCCTCGAATAGATTGATGCCATGAGGCTTGCTTGTAAGTTGGAGCGTGATATGGGTCGAGTTGACGAGCTCGACGTCGGGCGGTCCACCTGGAACACGTCCAATGAACCCTTTAAGCTTCTTCACCCACACATTGAACTTGCCGGGAAGATTGATCGGAACGGTCGCCGTGTCTATGGCGGCAATCGCACCTTCCATGGGAATGATATACGGACGGCGCTCGGTCTCGTCCAGGTCGTACAGGAACTCGTCCCGTCGTTCGATAATGCTTGACATTTCTCACCTCTTTGCAAGCACTTGGACGGGTCGGGCGGACGGGCCGACGACCCGTCCAAAGTTATGTTGTCAGACAGGCTGGCTCTTTACCAGCAGCCAGGTAGTCAAGTAGGGGCCTGGGGCTCCTCTACTTTCCGCCCTTTACGCCGCTGGTGTAGATGTCGCCGTGCAGGAGGATGCCGAGTACGAGAACGCCCGCGAAGGACATCCTGACCATGGCGTTTCCGACTGCGGTGTCATCGAGCATCAGTGATTCCGGCCAGTAGACATCAGCCGCGATCACGTCGTCGTCATCGAGGAAGAATGTCTTTTTCAGTTTCGGAATCGCCTGCGGGCTGGGAACGCCGATGCTCTGGTAGAACTGGTTCGTGCCGGCGGACTGGCCGACCAGGCCGATACCACCCTGCCACAGAAGCGGAATGTCGTCCTTGATCTCGGACTTGTTCAGGCTGAATACGACCTGCGTATTCGAGATGAACTTTTTCATGTCCGCTTCCTGGGTGACCGTGTCTCCCCAGTAGTGGTACATGACGAGACCGAAGCGATCAACTTCCATGATCCACCCTGCGGGGATATGGAAATCGTCGTCCAGGTTCGTGAACTGGCGGCCCTTCGTCGCCACGTTCCTGAAGAACCTGCGCCTGGCATCGTTGGCCATCTGTGTCGCCTGGGTGCGGCTTCCTACGACGATGAAATCGTAGAGGTAGCCCTCTTTCTCCAGCACGATGTGTTTTTTCTCGCCCGTGGCCGTCTCGATAAACTTTCCCGGGAGTTCTTTTCTTGCTTTGACTAACGCCATGATCTTGCTCCTTTTTCAGCGGCCCTCGTCCGCGCTATGAAAGGGTTTTGATTTGAAAAGTACCGGGATGCCTTCTGCGCCGCCGGTACGCCCTGTTGCTTATTGCTCCGTTGCTTCAGCGTCTTCCAGCCGTCGGCTTAGAAGTAGATGAACTCGTCGCCGCTCTTGACCTCGACATCGCTCAGTTCGGGATAATCCTCGATCTCGGGCTCCCTGACCGTGATGTCACTCAGGAGAGGAAGATCGGGGTCGTACTGACCCGTGGCTGCCGACTCACTGCCGCTGGCTTCCCTGCTGGGACCGTACTCATCCCATAGATCCTGGACCGCCGAGCCGAAAACGCCCGCGCTGAAACCGGCACCCGCATAGGGGTTGACCTTGTGAAGGGCTTTTCCACCGGCGACAGCGATTCCGATCTTGGCCATGACCTTCCACGGCGTGTCGAGATCATCGAGGAACGTGATCGCGCCGGCATTCGACTTGGTCCCGAGCAGGTAGTTGACTCCGATGACACCTGCGCCGGCCGCGCCGCCCGCGATTGCGATGGTTTTGACTTCGTCCATGGTGGGGACGAGATCTTTCAGAAAGCCGAGGCTGTCGCCCAGGCCGTCCAGAAAGCTGATGTCCTCAACGGGGGGATATTTCCTGCTGGCCCTTGACAGGCTGCTGGTGCCGGACCATTCCCTGCAGACGGTCCTTCCGCCCTTGCCCTTGCCTTTTCGTAAGCATTTGCGTTTTTTTCTCGCCATGGTGTCTTGCTCCTTGTTCCTGCGTGTTTTATGTCGGCCCAAGTGGCCCAAGAGCCGACTATATTTTCAACATCTTCGTTTTATGACTGATCCGACCTCTACTTCTTGCACTTCTGGACGGCCTTCTTGAAGGCCTTCTTGCGCTCACTCTTCGTCTTCGGCTTTTTTTTCATCGCGCTTTTGATCTCGTCGGACATGCACCTGTCGTGCGCTTTCTGCTTGGCCGAACGCCTGCGCTTCGGCTTCGTGGACGTGATTTTCTTTTCTCCGTGAACGAGCAGTTTCGTCTTTTTCCCCTTGCCCTTGCGCGTG
>JBDRLK010000584.1:0-5575 GCA_043813155.1 Pseudomonadota bacterium
GGCGCCCGGCTGGCAAGGCGCGGGGTCCCCGTCACGACGGAGGCGTAGTCGTTCTACGCCGACGAGTGGCGGGGTGCAGCAACGCAGCCAGCCGGGATGGATCGGCGCCCAGAAATGTGAATCTATTGTTGAGTGCGCCCTTAGTACAGCGCCCCGAAAGTTCGGGACCAGCCCGGGAGCCTGTCGGATTAATGGCCCTACTGCGGGACGCGATCCATCCCCCGCGGCGGCGTAGCAGTGCACCATCGACGAGGGCGCGAGGACGTAAGCCGCAACGTGCACCCCACGGAAGCCATTTCGTCTGGAAACGATTTTTTGCTTCCGCAGGGACCCCGCCTCATTGCCCACAGGCGCGGCCGCAGTGCAGTAGAGTGGTGGTCCCTAACTTCCGGGGCGCTGTACTTGGCAGGTGCAGTTAACAAAACGTTGGCATGCTGTTAACTGTATTTTATAAACAAGGCATATCCTGTTCACGGTCCTGACTTGATATACAGCACCCAGTCGCTGCCGTCGGGCGTTTCAAAGGTCGGGCCGGCTCCAGCCTCGCGCGTGCCGCCGGCCCGCGGATCGAACCACCATGCATCATGGCCGCCGGCCAGGCCTTCCACCGTTACCTGCGCCGTGCCTGCATCCGCATAAATGATGTACTCCTCCCCCGGCCGCGCAAGCGCCCATGCCCCGCTGCTCACGAGGCCGTCCGAGGGGACCATGCCCGCCAGGTCGATTCCAAAGTCGTCGACGAAGCTGCGCGTGGCGCCGATCCAGCGCATGCCGTCGGCCGTGTTGGCGCTGGCGAGCACCGACGCATAGCACAGCTCGTTGTTGAAGGCATCGATGTGCGCGCCGGCGGTCAGCGCGGCCCATGCCTTGCGGCGCAGGAACGCGGCATCCGGCTCGCCGAGGCAGCAGTCATTGTCCGTGATCAGGATGACGTTCCATGAATACTGCTCGCCGGTCATCCGCTCGTGCATGGCATCGATCGATTCCTGGTCCGGGGCTCCGTTCGTCGGCGTCCTGTGTCCGGCCACGGTCCGGTGTTCCGGCAGGTCCACGGGCATGACGAGGTGGGCCGGAAGGCCAAGCTCGCTCTCCTTTGCGCGTATGGCCTCCGCAATACCGGCGTGGAATGGGTCCGATGCCGTGGCCGCCGGCGTGGAATGGTCTCCCGGCTTCTTCTCGTTGCACGTCTCCCACACGATGTTCGTGTTGTCCCCTATCCTCGCCACGACCTGCTGCGCGAAAGCGATATTGTGCGCGTACACGGTTCCCCCCACGTCGAACCACTCGGCCTCGGACGAAAAGCTCACGCCGCTGACATTGTTCGGGCCTGCGAAGAAATCGAGCTCGTCGAAACCGTAGCTGCGGCCGAACCCGGCGTGCCAGCAGTCGAGGATCATGACCTGCACCACGATGTCCCTGTCCGCCGCATACTCGACGGCATGCTCGATCACGGCGAAGTATTCTTCGCTGAACCGATCGAGGTCGAGCCTGGGCCCGCCGTCCGCGGCCGTTCCCGGACCTGTCCGCTCGTACGGGGGCAGGATGTGTGCGTCCCACGTGTCGCCGCTCGAGAGCGCCCCCCAGTTGATCCAGATCCTGAAATAGTTAATGTTGTTTTCGGCAATCCTGTCGATAAATGATTCGTTGTAGAGCGTGTAATCCCCCCCGTAATCGGGCGTGGTCATGTTGAACGCGGCCCCGGGATAGTAGCCGGCGGGGTACCACGTCTCGCCGTTGCGAATAAACCTGTGCGGGTCGTCGGGATGAATGCGCGGCACGGAAGCCGTGGGATCGGGAGGTTCCTCTTCATGGCCGGTGTCGCCGGCCGCATCCGCCGTATCCCCGGGCGCGTCGATGATCAAATCCGGCGGGTCGTCCATATCCGCATCTTCGAGGTCCGCATCAGCGCTGTCCGGCAGGTCCGCCGCGTCAGGGAGCCCTTCGCGGTCCGCGGCGTCAAAGACATCCCCGCCGTCCTCTCCTTCAACCGAGTAGCGGCCGCTGCAGGCCGCGAGCAGAAGGACAAGGCCGGCCGCGCCGGCGCACTGCCTGCAGATGGAAAGGAATCCGGTCAAAGTAATTGAAATTAAATCATATCGGTAAAACAAATACAAGCTGAGCGCCTCTGGGGCCGGGTCTTGAATATTGAATTTTTCGGGGTTTTTCTATGAAATTATTTCATAGAAATAATGGATGAAATTCAATATTCAAGGCCCGGCCCCCATCTTGAAAAATAAGCAGGGTCGGATATAATCGTTTATTGATGGCATCGAATGCCGGAGGAAAGCATGAATAAAAAAAACCTGCTGTTTTTGTTTGTGATCCTGCTGGCGGCTCATGCCGCCGGCGCCGCCGAAAACATCACCAGGGGTCTGATCGCCCTGCCAAAAGACGGCGGAAGCGTGTTTCTCGGGTGGCGATTTCTTCTGTGCGACGACGAGGACACGGTCTTCAACGTGTACCGAAGGACCGGGGACGGGGGGTTCGAGTTTCTTGCCGGGGTGTCGGATTCCACGAATTACATCGACGAGACGGCCGGGATCGGGTTGACCTTTGATTATGTCGTCCGCACGGTGCAATGGGGCATCGAGGGCCCGGACTCCAACATCGCAACCGTGACGGCAAGCGCGGAGGGGCGCAATTATTTCGGCTTCACGGCTGATGCGCAGTCCATCGAGAGGCTCGTTGTGGGCGACCTGGACGGCGACGGCTTCATGGACTACATCTTCATCTGGCCGAAATGGCCCGATGCTGAGACAGGCTACAAGCTCGAGGCCTTTCTTCACGACGGAACGCACCTGTGGACCCTGAACCCGGGCACGGGCGTGAAGAGCGACGAGCCCATGCACTCGGTCCCGTTCACGGCCTGGGACCTGGACGGCGACGCCATGGCCGAGGTCATCCTTCGAACCAGCGAGTCGGGCAGCCCCGACGATTACACGAACGACAAGATTACCGTGCTGGACGGCATGACCAAAGAGGTCAAGCTGCAGGAGCCGTGGTTCGGCAGCATCCCGGGCGGAACCACTGAAAACATGCGCAACGCCATCGCCATCGCCCATCTCGACGGGGAAAATCCCACCATTCCCTCCATTATCATCGGCCGGGGGACGTACAACTACATGAAAGTAGCGGCCTACGACACGGGCCTGGCGCAGGTATGGGAAACCGACCTTTCCGACTTCGGGGGCAGCGGGGCCCACAGCATGGACATCGCGGACATCGACGGCGACGGGGCGGACGAGATTTTCTACGGCAACATGATCCTGAACGCGGCCGGCGACCCGATCTGGCTTGCCCCGAACGAGCCCAACAACAACCACCCGGATCTTCTGGCCGTGGCCGACATCCGGCCCGATGTCCCGGGGCTCGAGCTGATGCTTGCCGATGAGACCAAGGACGAGGTTCGCCATGCCTATGCGGGACTTTCGGTCTACAGCCTCGCCGAAGACCCGGAAGACGTTTACGAGCTTCTGTGGAGCGACATGGACAAGATGGAGCTGCACGTGGGCTTCCTGGGCGATTTTTCGGCCCTGCACGACGGCATGGAGATCTGGGCCAGCGGCAGCGTCGAGGACGGCGAGGGAGGGATAACGGGCGGCGTGCACAATGCCATGGGCGAGGTCATCGACGTTGGAAGCGACCTGTGGGGACAGTGGCCCTGCCGGTGGGACCAGGGCCCTCCCATCAAGCTTGCGGGCGGCCGTCGGCTGCTGGATTACGACACCGGCGCGACAATGAATTTCGCCGAATCGGGCGTCGGGGCGTTCGAGCGCGGCGGCGTGATCGAAGACGTGTTCGGCGACTACAGGGAGGAGATCATCACGCAGGCCGCAGATGGCGTGGAAGTGCGCATCTACACGAACACGGAGCCGATCACCAGAAGAAAGGTCACGCTTCTTCTCGACAAAAAATACAGGGGGGACGTAGCCCGCACCGCGCTGCAGTACGAGCGCCAGGTGTACGAGGGCGGCTACTATTTCCAGGTGGACTGCCCCGACCCGCCCGCGCCCGAGCCGGACGGGGAAGAGCCGGTCCCCGACGCGGCCGAGCCGCTGCCCGATGCCGGGCCGGATGCCATGGAGGACGCTTCGGCGGACGTTGCGGCGGATTCCCGCGACGCCGCGGACATGGGGGAGACGGGGGAAGAGGACGGCGCGGGCGATTCGGGCTGCTCATGCAGTCTTGTGCTCTGAAAGGAGAACGGAAACAATGAGAACAGTTCATGGAATGAGTGTGCTTCTTCTCGCGGCCGTGATCGTGCTTCACGCGGCCTGTGAAAACGCTGAAGGCGACCCGGATACCGGCGACGGCGACATGGACGGAGGCGACATCGGGGACGGGGCGGTTGACGGCGACGCGGCCGATATTCCGCCGGAAAGGGATTATATTGCAGACGGCGTAATTGACGAGGCCCCGCCCGTCCTGCCTTATGTCCACCTTCACCCGGACAACCCCTACGCGGTCTTCTGCAACGATCGCTACCTGATCACCTGGTCGAACCTTGGAGGGACCCCTCCGCTGGAAACCATGGCGGCGCACGGGTTCAACCACTACGACATCGCCTTTGCCTGGCAGGACATGCTCTCGCCTGCCATCGACGGGGAACCCATGCTCGTCGACGACACGTTCCCGGAGGACGGCAACATCGCATTCAACGACGCGTTTTTCGACAACCTGAGGCAGAGGCTCGTTGATTCGAAAGAGCTGGGCATCTGCGCCACGCTGACCCTCTTCGGCGGGCCGGTCTTCGAGCCGGGCGAGGGAAGGTGGGACGCAAACCCGTGGAACGCGGCCAACGGAGGCCCGATCGCGAGCAGCGAAAGCGGCATGCTCGGGCTCATCACGCTCGAGGACCATGATTTCAACGATCCTCTGACGGGGCGGTTCGACGCGTACGACGCGGAATGGCCCGAGCCCCGCAAGGTCCAGTACAGGATCGAGGAGATCCTCAACAAGCTGTTTCTTGAGCTCTGGGGCCTGGACAACTGGCTGGTCAACGTCATGTGGGAGATTTCGGACCAGGGCCACGGCGATTACCTGGAGGCCAAGAACTGGGCCGCCTGGCTCGGCGGGTACATCCACAGGGAAAGCCCCGACGTTCTCGTCTTCACGGGAGAAGGGGGCCCGTCGAGCGTGCTGAAGGCCGAGCTCGGGTCCTTTTTCTATGCCGACATCTGCAACAATATCGACGGTTCCATGCACGAGGCGCTCACGGGATGGACCGACCATTACCAGGCCGTCGAGGACATCGGGGGGAACCTGAACGACAAGCCCAAGATCATGGTGGGCGACGACCCCCTGGATATTGCCAACGAGCCCTGCGACCGGTGCGAGACAGCGGACTGGGGAGCGCAGCACAACATCGATTACCTGAAGGCGCAGCTGCTGGCCGGCCTTCACCCGTCCACGCCGTTTCACTTCACGCAGCACTACGAGGGCGCAGCGCAGCAGGACATCATGGACTATGTCCTGGAGCTCTCGCAGCTGCTGGAGACCGTGGAGACATGGGGCAACGAGCCGGGCGACGAGATCACGGCGTCTGCCCTCCCCTGATCCTTGAATGGGGGCCGGG
>JBDRLK010000585.1:0-5290 GCA_043813155.1 Pseudomonadota bacterium
GAGAACAGGCCGGCGATCTTCGTGGCCAGCATTTCCTCGACGTTCCGTTTGAGCCCCTCCATGGTCTGCCATGGGTGAAAGAGAATAAAGCTGCCCACGGTCTGAGGCATGAAGGTCCGCGGGTCGAATGATTGCCGCAGGCGGTGAATGGCGCCGACGGCCTCCCTGACCTCGCGGGCGCCGTCGCGGTTGAAGTATTGCAGGTCCTCGTCGCGGAAGCTCTCGAGCCCCACGACGCTGATGATGAATCTGAAACCATGCTCCGCGGCCGCGGCCAGGAGCCTGGACAGCTTTTTCTCGTTATCGACAATCGCCCCCGCCCGCAGCTGCCCGCTGAACGTGGCGGGCCTTATGCCGAGCTCTTCGGCGTGGAGAATAACCCAGGTCAGGGCGTCGAAGTAATCCTCGGGAAAGGGCACGGCGATCTCCTGCAGCGTATCCAGCTTGTTCTGGAGGTAGGCCGCCTGCTGCGCCAGCATCTGCTGTTTCGATTTTTCAGTGAGCGGCGCGTACGATCTTGCCCCGGCGCAGTAGGAGCAGCCATAGGTGGAAGTCCCGGCGGGAAAGGAAATACCTTTGAACAGGGGGTTGGACCGGACGTACTTGCGGTAGGGACAGGACTGAATGGAAACAAAGGCGATTTCCTGCGACGGCGGGCGGTCTGTCCCCAGGAACGTGTAATCAAACCTGGGGTTGAAGTCTTGGCGGTCACGCGGTTTTGCGATTCTTTTTGCCCTGCCGAGGGTTTTGGCGCCCTTGATGGCGGCAATGATCGCGGTGTGGGCGTCGAAACTCTTCAGGCCGGGCGGGATGTCTCCTCGTTCCGCCCCCTCGAGACAGTACACCTTTGCCCCTGTTTTCTCCCTCAGCGTCTCCGGCAGCCACTCGAGCCAGGGCGTGTGCATGATGATGTGCCTGAATTTATTTTCCGCGGCGATGGCTATAAACTCGTCGATGGTGGAGCGGTTTTTCCCCTCGTCGCCGGGCCTCATGAGAAGAACGAATATTTCGTTTTTTATGTTTTCATCCGCCAGCTGGCCCGACAGGAGGGAAAGCTCGATATTTCCCGCGAACCGGCTGGTCCTGGCCAGCGTATTGAAAAGTATGATGGCTACTTGCGGCTTTTGCGGGGACATCGTATTTTATATAAAGGAAAACAACACGCCCAGCAAGAAGGGATGGAAATGAAAGGCAAGAAGATTGCGATCATGCTGCTCATGCTCGGCATGGGCCTGGGAGCCTGCAAGGGGAAGAAGGACATCGCGGAGAGCGGCGGCGAGGCTGAATCCGCAACGGATGAGGATGCATTCCAGGACGGGCAGGAAGGCGGGGAGAGCGGCGCGCGGCAGGAGCCGGCGGGCTGCCAGGGCAAGTGCCCGGCCGATGTTGCCAAATTCGAGGCCGGGAGGGCAGCCGCCGAAGCCGGCCTCGTGAAGACGGCCGCCGATCTGAAGCTCCATTCGCTTCTCGTCGATTTCATCGGTGAAGCGGAAGCATTCGCCGCGAACAGGGAGTTTGAAAAGATAAAGAGCCTGGGAAAAAAGTATTATGCGTCGCTCAAGGGGCTGAAAGCCGGAGTCAGTGATGATGAGGTCATGCTCATGGCCAACGTCCTTGAAAAAAGGATGATGGCTTACAGCGTGTGCATGTCCGTCACGACGAAGGATGCCGGGTGGTGCGACCTCCTGGGTCGGACCTGGGATGGGACAAGCGAATACTGCTCGAGCGTGCACGAGATTTACGCGCTCATGATCGACGGGGCCGTGAGGCAGGGCAGGAGCTGCGAGGAGGTCATGAAGCAGGGCCAGCGGTGGTCAGGCGACTCCGGCGTCGCGTTCTGCGAAGCCGTGATCAAGGCCGATCCGAAGCTGTGCCCGTGGGAAGGGTCCGAAATTCCCGGGGCTTACTGCAGGGCGGCGGCGGGGCGCGGGCGGCTCTCGGCCTGTGAGGATGAAGGCCTGGGATGGGAAGAGGACGGCAAAGACGTTCAATGCTGCAGGTCATTTGCCTGGCGTTTTGCCGGCCTGTTTACCGGAAGCTCAAAGCCGGACACCGTGCCCGAGGCCGGTGCCCTGGAAGGAAAGAGCGAGGGCTGCATGAATGCCTTGAAGTGGGGGCTCCTGGAGAGCCTGGCCGAAATGTTCGAGGTCGGGCTTGCCGAGCCGTCCCTGTCAAAGGAAGAGCAGTTCGGCGAGTTCATATGTCCGGCTCTCATTTACTGGTCGAAGCGCCCCATGCCTCTGCCGTGAGGATTTTTTAAGCGTGTACCTGCACGCCCTCGGCGTGCCTGAAGTCAAACGATACGCAGGAGCATAGCAAACGTGTAGCTGCACGCCCTCGGCGTGCCTGAAGTCAAACGATACGCAGGAGCATAGCAAACGTGTAGCTGCACGCCCTCGGCGTGCCTGAAGTCAAATAAACTCAGGAGCATAGCCAATGAAAACATTTAAACTGTATCCGGTTCACCTGTTTCCCTTTTTCTTTGCCGCCGGGCTGGCGCTTGCGGGCTGCGGCGGGGGAGGGGAAGGAGCGCAGGACGGCGACGAGGCCGGCGACGGCGCGGATGCGGTGGATGACAGGGCCGATGGAACGGACGCGGACGGCGACGCCGCGGACGGCGCGGATGCTGCCGGCGATGCCGATGAGGACGGTGCGGGCCCTGACATTATTCCGGACACGCCCGGCGACGACCCGGGAGGGGACCCCGATGCCGAGGATGCAGTGGACGCGATCGAGACCGGGGACGTGACCGGGCCGGAGCTTCCGAGGGGGCTGGCATGGGTGCGTTCCAACCCCATGTTCATAAGCGGCCTGACCGTTTCAATGGGAGCGCCTTCGGCCGCGGCGGTGAACGCTTACTTCGATGACTTCAAGGCCAATGCCGTGCACCTGTGGGAGGACGGGCTGCCGACCGAGATGGACGGGTGGCGGGCCGCGGGCCGGGACGAGCTGCGTTTTGTCTCCTGGGTGCGCGATGACGGCACGAGTCACGACGGGGGAGCTGTCATCGGCGGGTACCCGGCGGGCGCGGAAGGCAGGATAGGCTACCAGGTCGGCGACGAGCCGCGGAGCATGGACGATCTTCTCGAGACAGAAGCCGGCGCGGACGCGGTGCGCGCCGCGGACCCCGACGCTCTCATCATCGTCAATTTCAGCTTTGAGCCCGACGAGATAGAGGAAATGCTGGCTTACACCTGCGAGAACGTCGACGGGGACGTGATCAGCTACGATCATTACACGAGGAGCAACGGCGCCTACCGGACCATGGAGATGTTCCGCGCCTATGCCCTGGGCTGCGACAAGCCGTACTGGCGCTACCTGAACGCTTACCAGGATCTGGGAGAGTCGGACTGGCCTTCCGAGTCGGACATGCGCTGGAACGCGTTCGTGGGGCTTGTCTACGGCTACACGGGCCACACGTGGTTCATCTACCAGATCGCGCCGGCTCACGGCCTCTGGTCCGCGTTTTTCGAAGCCGCGGGAGACTTCGGCTCCGCAGGGACGGCGCGCTTCGATATCGCGGCGCAGATCAACGTTGAGATGGCTCACCTGGGAAGGTCCATAACCAGGCTGACCAGCACTGACGTGCGCTACGTTCCGGGCATGGAAGTTCTCAAACCCGGGGGAACGACGATATGGGAGCGCGGGGCGGGAGGCGACTGGCTGATCACGGAAATCACTCCCCTGTCCGGCGCCACGGTGCAGGACGTCCTGGCGGGCTTTTTCAATGACGATAGCGGTGAAAAGTATTTCATGATCCAGAACGTGAACCACACGAACGGCGACTGGCCCGTGTCGTCGGACGCGGCGTCCATGATTCGCGTGCGCTTTGATTTCAGCGCCGTGACCGACCCCGGCTTTGACAGGACGATCCTGCAGAGCCTGAACAAGATGACGGGGGCCGTTGAGACGATCCCGCTGATCCATGTTTCGGGCGACACCTACCTTCTCGAGGTCACGCTTCCGGCAGGCGACGCGATTTTGCTGAAATACGGCACGGGCGCGGATTTTATGGGCCTGTAGGGCGGCCCTTTACGGGCCGCCGCGGCGGGGCTAAAGCCCCGCACTACGGGAAGTGTGAGGGGCCACGGTCTGCTAGGGAATCATGGCGAAGCTCTGGATGCCTGATTGCTCCAGGCAGGTGCGGATCTTTCTTTTTGCCCTTCCTTCGAGCTGCCTGGCCCTTTCGCGGCTCACGCCAAGGTCCCTTCCGATCTCGGCAAGGCTGACCTTTTCGCCGTTGAAGATTCTCCGCTTGATGATGTACTTTTCCCTGTTGTCGAGCGAGGCCAGGGCTTTTTCCACGAGGCCGCCCATGAAAATCTGATTCTCAGTGTCGCAGGCCGCTTCCTCGGGCGTGGGCCCGACGTCCTGGAGCAGGTCCTTGAGGCTCGCGTCCTCGGCCCCCTTCACATTGGCCTCGAGGGAAATATCGATGGACTCGACGATTTTCGTCATTGTGATGGCGCTTTCAACATCAACTTCAAGTTTTTCCGCCAGGTCGCTGAAAGCTGCTTCCGTGTTGCCGTACTTGCACAGGCTCCTGGCCCGTTCCCTTTTCAGCTTGAAGAATACCTTGCTCCTGTAGGGGCCGGCGCCTGTTCTGAATTCCTGCGAGCAGCGCGTGATGAGCTTCAGCATGTAGGCCCTGATCCAGTAGGAGGCGTAGGTGGCAAAGCGCACGTCGCGCTTTGTGTCGAACTTCGAGAGCGCGGCCAGCAGCCCCAGGTTGCCTTCGGCTATCAGGTCCTCGAGGCCGACGCGCCTGCTGCGGTATCGCAGCGCAATGGCAATGACATAGCGAAGATTCGATTGGATGATCAGGCTTTTGGCGCGATCGTCACCGTGCGTGTCCCATCGTTTGAAAAGCTGTTTTTCCTCTTTTGCGGAGAATTTGGGGAAAGAGACGACCCTGGCCGCATAGACCTGGAACCATGTCAGCGGGTCATATTCTTTTGCTGCAGGCATCTCCCATCTGATTCTCCCCCATGCGAAGCTTCGACATCCCTCGAGCACTCTATTTATATTCAAGTTTTATGCCATAAGCCGGATTACGGCGAAACAGTGAAAGTGCCTGTAAATGCAAACTGAATGGCGATTCATTTTCCTTCGGCCCGGCGAAGAACAGGCCCAGGCATTTCAAAAATGAAATGATCGTTTCATTTATTAAAGAAAATAGCTGCTTTTCAGCCGAATCACACGTGCTTGCGGAAGCGGGCAATGGCCAGGGCCAGGATGCCGACTCCCATGGCCGTGAGGATCGCGGCTTCGTCCCAGAGCGATTCCCATC